>JAJZCA010000075.1 GCA_021798735.1 Acidobacteriota bacterium
ATCCAGAGCCAGACCCTCGACCTGCTCGGCGTGCCCGAAACGGCGTTTTCCGGCTGACCGCTGGTCGCCGACAATTCACGCCAAATCATCGCCGAGATGTGCGGAAAGTAGGACTTGATGCTATCAGTGATGGGCACTTTTGCCGAGTTTGAGCGGGCCTTGATCTGCGAGCAGAAAGCGACGCTGGCCCGCGAGTTCGGCATCAGCCGCGA
Source organism: Acidobacteriota bacterium (assembly GCA_021798735.1). Taxonomy (GTDB): domain Bacteria; phylum Acidobacteriota; class Terriglobia; order Terriglobales; family Acidobacteriaceae; genus JAKAAZ01. The sequence continues at coordinate 213 of JAJZCA010000075.1, forward strand.
GACACTATACCAATACCTGAAAATAAGGAGACCCCATTTTAGCGCTTGTGGCTAATCATTAAACCCGCCGTCATGCCATCGTTCCCCTGCCTTCAAACATCACGGCTATCAGCACGTCCACGGCCAACTCTTCACCCCTTAACTGCACCGGCTTTTGAATCGGTTGCTACAGTCCGTTTGTTGAGCTCCTTCACATGTCTTCCGTAGGTCATGCCGTCGCATCCCAGATAAAATTTCACTGAGGGCAGGCACATCAGGAATCGCCATTATGCTGTTCCACCCAAGCGTTGTTGAACTTCTCGCGTTGCCGCCGGTAGATTGCCGCGCACTACAAGCTCATTGATAACAATGAGCTGCGTATCCCCCGTCTTCTCGCACACCTCTTTCAGCATTGGGTCTACAGGGTGGCCGATGGTCAGAGGGCTTGAAAGCGAGATGGCAAAACGCCGACCGTCTTTGTCGATGGCAAGAATCGGAATGGCCACCTCACCGATACCTTTTACCGCCGTACGGGTGCCGGTTTTATAACTGAAATTAGCATCGCCTTGCCGTAGAAGGTCGTTGTAGAGAAGGGTCGTTGAGTTCTTCAGGCGCTGTTCGTCAAAGCCGGTTAAAGTATCGGTCAACAGATATTCCAGCAACTCAGCACCGACATGTCGGTCAAGCAGGCCATGCTCAAATTTGTTTTTGAAACTGCGAAGGCATCGATAGCAAGAAGCATCGCAGTTCTCAGGACAAGTTTTCACGAGTTTAAGTGCCCGCTGAAGTAACTCTTCGCCATGATCGACAAGCTGACTGGAAAATCCGGCGCCGCCCGGCAGCGTGTCGTACAGAAATATCTCGGCCTTCAAACCTTCGCGCCCTTCCGGTGTGAGCGATGGCCTATATTCGGCCATGAGTTCTCCGGGTTCGATCTCAAGCATCTGGCTTGCCGCCTTTGCCAATGCCTCACTCACAGTACGGAGTGCCACGTCCGTAGGATATTGGCCTGGCTTCAACTGAAGCGGCGCCGTCACGTTCATGGAGAACAAGACAATGTCGGTAATGAAATCCGTTCCAAGCACAATATGTCGGGTGGTGCCCGCCCCCTCGCAGGTGGAGTCCTTCTCATCCGGATATGGCTTGCGGTGGGGAGCCAAGAGCAGCGGTGTGGGCTCGCTACTCGCTTCGATTCGGCCACACTTCACGCAATACGAATAGCCGTCTCTCTTCGGGCCGGTATTTGACACGAGGAGGTGCTTTCGCTCCTTCAAAACCCGAACACGCCCGTTGACCTTGGTCCATTGAGCGTCGTCTGCGGGGGTTTGCATTGTGAGCTTCGCCCGCGTTGCATAGCTCGTTTCCGGCATGTCGTCGGGCGAGGTCACTTCCTCCACGTCTACCGGGTGAGCGAACCCCGGCGGCCGCAGCCAGTAGCGCGCCTCTCCAAATGTGTTTTCGGCGCCGCAGGCTGGACAATCCTGTTTGTCACCTCGGGCGATTTCCCCGATTTCGAAGGTCCGCGCAAAGCCGCAAGCGCTGCATTCGCAATAGAGGCGTTTAGACTCCCAACTTTGGTGGCGTTCGTCCGACATCACAGAATAGATTGCACCTGACGAATAGCATTTACCCGATATCCAAATCTGCTTACCCGGCGCGTATTGGGTCAACGCGATAGGAAGGCCCTGAGACGGCGCAAACCGCATGATCGGCCGAAACCGGCTGGACCGTGCCTGATCAAACACATGGAAAGTCGCTACGTCTGTGGGAAAGGCGTAACGGGGCAGTACCCCGCTGTAGAGAAGCCGGTCCAGCAGTTGTCCGCTATCCGGAGTTTCGCTCGGCTTCTCATCACCTTCCTCGGGTGGGTCTTCTGAACCCTCTTGTTCTTCGTCATCACCACTCTTCGGTTTTGCTCCTTCCTTCGTGCCGAGCTTAATGGCCGTCTCAATCGCGGCCACACAATCGTCTTTCATTTCCGCGAGAAGAGCAGACCGATTTCCTGGCGACAGCTCTCTTGGAATCCAAGAGGCTATCCTCTCCTGCAAAGACTTTTCATTGGCGGTGAGCCAATTTTTGAAATCATGAATATTCAGCACCGCCGTTCCATTGCGAAAATCGGAAACGCTACCTAGGACGGAGAACAAGTCATGCGGCTGCTCCGGATCAATATTGGGCAGGCGGTCTTGATGATAATTCTGGAGCAAAAAAGCTCTGATATGACGGCGCGTGATTTCACGGTTATCAAGCGTGAGCTTCGGATCAATCACATCACCGCGGATCATTCCGTCTGGCTCTGCAAAATAATGCTCGTCATGGCTGTCGGCACTGCCGAAAGCGATGACCGTCGCCACGGCGTTACCGCGACGGCCCGCCCGGCCAGAACGTTGCTGATAATTTGCACGTCCCGGCGGCATATTGCGTAACGCCACGCCGGACAGCGCGCCAATGTCGATACCGATTTCCATCGTGGTCGTACTGGAAAGGACATCAATTGCCGTGGCCCGGTGTGCCTTGCGGCCCAAGACGGGTGCTACATCCTGAAACAGCAACTCGTTCTCTTCCGCTTTCGAAAATACGTCCTCGTTTTGCGGCGCATTGAGCTGTGCTGTGTGCTCCGCCGCTATGATGGCCATAGGCTCTTGTGGCGGCTCTCCGAGCGCGGCCATCACCGGCCGGCGGTAATATCCTTTCCTTGCGAGAAATGCCTGATCGTTTGGCGGATCGAGTGGGGCGACGTCGTCGCTGCCGCAATCGAGGCAGTGGGATAAACCGGGAACCGGGCGGTGCACTGATTTGCAGGTGTCACAGCGCACCCACGTCCCGGCGAACAGCAACGACAGTTCGCCGCCGCGCAACTGATATTCTCCGCCCAAGTCAGTCGAAAACAGCGACAGGAGTTCAGGAGTCCATTTGTCATTGAAGAGTTTTCTCGCGCCCTTGTCTCTGATCACGACGCCCATCGCAACGAATTTGCCCTTTCCCTTCTTTCCTTTGACGCTGACGCCGTGGGCTCTGGGGCGGTTCCACCAGGATGTTGGCATTCGGGCAAGCCAGAAGCCACAGTTCCGCCAGCATCGTAACCACGCGCGTGCAAGGGCGACCTTGGCTTCAAGCGTCTCGGCCAATCCGGGAATGGATGGCAGTTTCTCAAGTTTTGAGGTCAGTTCGCTTCGTTCGCATATGGAAGCGAGCGCGAGCGCCTCAAAGCCGAGGAACGGATCCTGTACGGTCATTATGAGGTCTTCGAGCAATGCCTGGGGTGGCATCTCGGAACGCATTTTAATGAGGAGAAGCTGCAAGCCCATGTCGGTATCCGCCGCGCCCTCTTGGACGGCGAGTTCGACGGTATCTTCGGCTGCGAATGTCTCAGCCGCTTTGAGTTCGGGCCGCAAACGAACGCCGAGCTTCTTTGATGCAAGCAAGATCGAGAGATAGAGATCGTCGAGGCTCAGCAAAAGCTTTAGACCGGCGACTTCTTGGAGCCTCGTGTACCCCCATGCGATCAGGGATCGCAGGGAATCTCGCGTTGAATACATTTGCAGGTTCGGTGCAAGTCGCGCCGCGACCTGACGGGAGTCTGAGAAGACAAGAACCTTTCGTCCCCTCAGTGGAGCAAACCGACTCGATTTTGTGGCGTTCGCGGGCTGAATTTGTATCTGCTTGGCAACAAGGGCCTGAAATGGCTGATCTCCCTTGGTCTGATGATCTTGAACAGTTGTACGGCCAAAGCGAGCCACCTTGTCGCAACAAGCGCAGGGAATGAATTGGCCACGTGCATCGAGGCTTTGATCGACACCATCTTCGTCGTCAGTCGGCGGTGTCGTTCGATCATGGCGCAGGTAAACGGTGCGCATCCGCGGTCCATGCTGGTTCGGATTTATCCGCCCCGTTTCAAGATCATAGTCGGCAGGTTCGCTCGGGTGTCTTGGATTCGGCTGTCCAAGCAGCATATCCAGTGGGAGAAGAGGGCTTGTCTCCCCGCCATCCATACGTAACCGTTGGCCGGGTTCAGACCAAAGTGCTGAGGGGCTATCAACATCATCGGTATAGGCGCGCGCGTACGCTGTTCCACAGAATCGGCAGGTATAAAGCTCGTGAACACGCGCGCCGCAATTGCAGCGTTCGCGAGGCTGGCTGTACATCTTTCCGCAAATGCCGCTTCGTTCGTCCTCGGCTACTTCGCTGCACATTGCATCCATGCACACCCATAGGCCGGGAAGACCGCGAAAAAAATTATGGATTCGACAGGGAAGAAGTCCCGGAGCCTTCGGATCGATTCGAGCCATGCTTCCGAGCGCCATGAGAACCGTTGCAGCTGTATCGGCAACCTGCGGTGCATCGGGAAATAGCTCTCGGCCCAGTTCTTCGACTTTGCGCGCTTGCTTCATTGTCGTATTGATCAAAAGACCGAGCGGCGGGAATTCAGAGAGGGCATGATATAGATCGGCTTCCAGCCCGTTCCCACTCGTGATGTGCGTATGGTCAAGTATTGGCTTGATCAGCGCCGCACGTTCACCTTCAGTCTGGGCCCTATAAAACTTATCCAAATCTACGCTTGCGAGCACTTCGGCATCTTGTCTTGTTCCTTGAGCTGCGTGTGGCCTCCACGCGAATTCCCCTTGAATAGGTACGAAGGTCTCGGGAGGGACGCCCGCGAGTTGAGCACCGAACTGCGGCGCGTAGTTGCTGTCCTTGAAGCTTGCCGTAGCGCAAATGACCTGAAATCGCTCGGGAGGAATATTGAGACGATCCCTGAGGCGGCGCAATAAAAGCCCGACTTCTGCGCCCGCAGCCCCTCTGTAAAGATGGGCCTCGTCCAGAACTATCAGGAATTTTTCACGGGGATTCTGAGCCAGCCAGTCGCGAGTTTTATCGAAGATGGGCCGCTCAATGGGGCGCATCAGCATGTATTCGAGCATGGAGTAGTTCGTGACCAAAAGGTCGGGCGGCGCAGCCTGCACCTCGTGGCGGGTCAACAGTTCAACGTCATCGGGAAGCGTAACGGCTCTCCGGAATTGCTTGGTTTTTCGATCCTGCCAGTCTGATCCCTTGTCGCCGAACCACGCGAGCAGGTCGGGCTTAGCTGGCCATTTACCCCGCGCCTTGAGTTGTTCGAGCAGGGTTATCGCTTGCTGTTGCTCGTCCGAAGCCGGCCCTTGCGCCTGACGTTGGATCTCGACATAAAAATCATCGAAGGCTTTCAGCTTTCTTTGATCCTTGTCACGGGTCCGAATGCCCGCGTAAGGCGTGCGGCTTGTATATCGCGCAAATCTTGGCGGACGTTGTGCCCACTGCTTGAACCGAGCGACAATGCGAGGATCGCTAAACAGCGACCGCAACCGCCCTAACTGATCATTCACAAGGGCGTTCATTGGATACAGGATTAAAGCTCGAACGGCAGACTGATCCTGAAAGACAGAGGAATTGGAATGCGCTTCGTGAGCGAGCTTTCCGAGGATAGGCAGAAGGAATGCCTCGGTCTTACCTGAGCCGGTTCCGGTCATAATCACGAGATTGTTACCGTCAACCAGATTGAGCCGAATCGCTTCTGATTGATGCTTGTATGGCGGATCGTAGAGCAGCGCCGGCAATTCCCCCGCAGGCGTCGATAGGATTCTGTAGACTTCAAGTGCGGCAGGAGACAGGCCCTTGATGGTGGAAAAGTTTTCGCCGCTCTGATATCGTGGCGTGGATTCGATATAGGGAACTTGGTAGATTACTCCCGCACGGTCGAGCAGTTCCTTGCGCTGTTCGATCAATGTCGGCGTACTGATGTGGTATGTGGCTTCGATATAGTCCCGCAGGGAACCGTGAAGCTGCTCGATAGTGTCCTGTATCGTCTGAGTCATTTTGGTCCCCACCTCATATCAAGCAATCCGTGCCAGCCAGATGCGTTCTTGTAAGAATGCCTCTTCTGCGGTTACTTCGCGTTCGGGTATGGCGTAAGAGATCAGGCACTTTTCTGGCGGCACCGGCCGGCCCAGAACGGCTAAGCGACGCTGAGTCCACAAGGGCAGTGGCGAAAAGAAGTCCAAACGCACCGCGTCGGAAATCGCCACGCGCCGATAGAGTTGCGGTGTTCCGCGGCAGTGGTCGATTGCCATCTGCAAATGCCAAGCTTCATCGCAGCCGCGCCAGCGCCCTCCCTTGAGCGGAAAATCAAGAAATTGGATGACGATGCCGTCCGTGAGATTGGCAACTCCCCAGAGAGGCGCACCATATGCTTGCGGACGTCGTGCTACGTAGTTGCCGGATTCCTTCTTGGGGTTTGTCCAGCGTCCAAGGTAGTAATCCACCTTGCGCGCGGGATCAAGAATGGAAATGTCTTCAATAGCCCTGCTAGGTGGCTGCGCGGTCAGTTGGCGGAATATGCCATCGCGAAAATCAGTTGCCTTTTCTTGCTTCGGAGTTTTGATCCAGACAGATTCAGATAGTTCAAGTAATCCGAGTTCGATCAACATCGGTGGAAGGTTTTCGCCGGGGTGCGGCGTCAACACCCGACCATAGCCCTCATACCCGATGCGGGCGCTTAGCGATACCGGCAACGGACTGGCTTCATCCGGTACAATACCGAGAATAAAGATGCCGCCATTCGGCCTCGTCACAAAACCGGGCGGCGCCGCGAAGACCCAAGTGCCCTTGACGTTTGGATCGTCGGTCGTCACTTGGCTCAACTCAAGCAAGTCACCGCCTATGATAAGGCCTTCGACAGTCTCGGAGATGCGCCTTGCCAACTCTTCATTGTCATCTGTGAGGTACTGGAGACTTTCCCGCACGGTGCTGACCAGTGTCGATGGTGAGCACGGACAAAAGATGCCGGCTGCACGTCGAACGGAGGCAGCCAGCATGACGTCGTCTATCGTGTTATCGCGTAATGCTGGAAGTCCCAACATCTCGCGGCTGGCCTGTAGAACTGCCTCCGCAGAAATCTTTTCGATTACCATTTCCACCTCGGAAATGTCTTAGCGGTCGCGTTCTGATCGTTGGCAGCTGCCAACAGCGCGAGGAGTCGCGCACCGCGCAGCAGGACGCTGTTTTCGTGGAGTTGGCTGAGCAATCTCTTGAATTCCTCTTGCGGAAGCTCGAGCAATTGATCAGGTTGGCTAGCAAACCGCAAGGCAAAATCACACAATGGCTTTTTCGAACAAACCTCATGGCGCTGAGCGACTTCCGCGTACCATTGGGTCCCCGGTCCCATCCCTGCATCCATCCTTTCGTGTTCGCGTTGAAGGATGATCGGGAAACCCTGAAACTTACAGACCAATCGTTCGAGTTGCTGCAATGCGAACGCCGATTTTGGATCGGAGATAAAGGCGGCTTCCGCTTTCGCCCATTTGCTGCCGCAGAGTCTTGCATAAAGATGGTTGGCTAGTCCCGCGATCACGCGGCCGCGCTGATACCCGGCGAGCGGGCCGACAACGCGTGCCTGAATCCAGAGCCGCAGGAGGTCGAGCATCTGTTCGACCTGAAAGGATGCAACGTCAAGTTTTCGAAGATCCGGTTTGATGCCGAGTTCTTGGAAATTCTTTTCAATCTGTGGCACGCGGACGACAATCGTATCCAGAATTTCTCCATGCTTAGCGACAAAAAGACCGCCGGGAGAATGCACAGTATATCCTGGCAGGACGGCACCCGTATCGATGGTGATTGTATCTGCTGGCGAACGAAAGCTGAAAAAACGGCACGTTGCCATATCTTCTCTGCCGGAGTCGTCGATAAGGCGGATTGTTGTCACGCGGTGAATACTTCGGCAAATCCAGCGGACAGGTTTAATGTCACGTTCCAACCGAAGCGTATATACCCCAAGTTCTTCCGCCCGGATGACAAATCGACCTGAGGCTGCTTCAAGATACGCCCAAGCGTGCGTATCATCGCTCACGAACTGAGAGAATTTCTTCGACCAATCGCCGGACGTAATCGGTAAATTGAAGTTTCCGATTAGTTCCGAAAGGATTGCGGCCCCCTTTGTGTTTATCAGGGTAATTTCGCAAGTGACGTTGTGTCCTTCAGGGCCGAGGACACTGACGGATGCCTCACCTTCCCAAAAGGTATCCAGACTTGGTTCGTACGGATCAAAAGTCACCGCGAGGCCTGCATGGGATGTGGTGCCCGGAATCCACGGCTCTGGTTCGCGAACTTCCAGAGTGACGATGCCCTCTGCCGTCGCCGAAGAGGGTATCGGATAAGCGTTGGCGCCGCGCTGTGCTTTTACGGCAAGCGTGTACCTTCCAACCGGCAGAGGAGGAATTCTTACGAAGACGGGGAATTCTACGGCACCCGCGTCGATCAGCGTCTCGGGTCCGCGATCAAGACACAGACTATAGCCGTTGAGCGGGTGGTCATGAACGATACCGAAACAGGGCGATTCGGTCGTCAGCCACTCACTGTGCCCTTCGCCATCCCAACCGCGACCTGACAAACCAGCTGGCCAAATACGCACTGTTCGTGCGACCTGCAATCCGAACTGGTTAAGTGACTTCATATCCTCCGACGTAACGCTGTCGGGAATAGAAAGAATGCCGGCGTTGATCCCGTCACAGTCCAATGTGCAATCGCCGAGCATCGGATGTCCGCGGGGAAGGGCCGCTTCGCTTAGAAGTATGTATTTTTGGTTCGGACGCACGATCCGCCCAACTATCTCATGAGCGAGCCCGTCAGCGTTAATCCGGCAGAGCCAAACAGACCCACTAGATAGACGTGCTTCGCTTCCGATCAAGTGGTCCAGTATTTGATTGGTGCGTTCGAATTCAATTAGCGGCGCGTCCGCGCCTGGCCAGGATTTGAGCACACGCTTTTGCGCGCCGGATATCAACCAGCCCATCGGGAGCCACGTGTTCCCTGCACCGGCAATCTTACATCTCGTCGTTTTGAGAAACTGGTGGAGATCGGGATAAAGCCGCGCCACGCTCGCAAAGCTTGGTATGTCAAGGACGACTGACCACGAGGAAGATCCGGACCTTCGCAGCACCAGCGCTGGCCGAATCCCAGGCGCTGGAGCAGTGCCTCCGCTTTGATACAAAGGTTTATCCGTGCGCCCGGTTGAATATCCAGCTGTCGCGCGTCCAGCACCTTTGAGGCGGTCGGCAACGAAGCGATGTGTTGCCTTCAACCACTCCCGAGCGCTTTGCACCTTTTCAAGATCAGCTACGAGTCGTTCCAGTGTTGGCTCATAGATCGGACTTTGTTCCTCCGCCTTCTTGTCACTGAGAAGCGCTAGGACGATGTGACCCGCCAACTCTTCCTGTTGCAGGAACTCCCGGAACCGGGATGAAGCATCCAACGTATTCTCTGCGAGCAACCGTCCTACACTGGGCGCACCTAATGTGTCGAGTTGCTTAAGGCGGTAGCGGAGGTCGTACAGCGCCTTGGCGAACTGCCTTTGGAGGTATTTTGGGAGAATCGCGTGAGTGATGGGCCAGGCAATGATTGAAAACCATTCGGCCCACGAGCCGGAAGGCACCACACCGCTGTAAGTTTCGTGAAATTTGCGGAACCAAGCACGAAGCTGATGCCGGTGATATGGATCCCAGTGTACGGTAACTTCTTCGATGGGATGCCAGTATTCGCTGCCGTCGTAGTCGTAACCAAATTCGGTCGCATACACGACCCAGAGAAGCCAATGCGGGTGTAGAGGTAAACCGGCTCTAATCCGTGAGCATAACCCCGTGCCAATTTCTTGAAGGTCATCGTGTGTCAAGCCATGCTCAAGGGCAAACAAGGGAAAGCCGGACTTTGACCTTGCAACCGCAAGGTCCGCGAAATGCCTCTCTAGTCGCTCCTGCCATTGATCGAGAGACATTGGCTTGGCTGCTATCTTGTCACCGGATCACGCATGTGCTCATCCCGTGACCGAATGTTTTGAGTGAATTTGCCCCGTTGGTTGCCGAGAAGGGCCGCTATGTTTTCTCGCTTCCAGGTCCTGAACTCCGGCCTCCGTTGCGATCGTGGCAACATCCACCGTTCAACAGCCAGATGCGCGACCTCGTCGGCGCTTAACAACGAGGACAAATCGGGTTTGCCTCGCCCACAGTGCAGCACTTTCAGCGCGTTATCGGCCAATTGGCATATAAAGACTTCGCGCTGGATGCCATGCCGAAGAATATCATCATTGAAGCCTAGAGCCTTTAGAGCAGTCCTTGTCGTGCGCAGGCGCCAATTCGGACCTTGACCGAAACTGTTCTCGTCGGCGTAGGAATGGCCGTTGATCCGAAGATAATCACGAAGGTCTGCAAACAGATTGTCAGGAATATGAAAGTGTCCCCACCCCTCGGTATATCCGATGGGCTTGAAGTATTCGGTGCCGCCTAGCTTGAGCCTGTTGTAGATGGAAGACCGGCCCATTGAAGACGATGTCGTTACCGCCAGAAGGCGCGCCTTCTTCTCTTTTTGAGAAATAATGCCGGTGGTCTTCCCGTATGCCTTGGCAAAATCGTCATAAATGTCTCGGCTGCGAATTAGGCTGGCGACGGTCTTGCCTCCCAGAAGCGCATTGTATGGCGGCAAGGCGCCAAGAACATAGGCATCCATAATATTGACAAGCCGATCTCGGCGCGCTTGCGCATCCCAGTCGATCAGCTTGTCGCGAACGGACAGGTTGAAGACGGGATCACCTATTGCGATGACGCCCATCAGCTTTCCATTGTGCTTGTCCCAGACCAAATATCTGAGCCGTCGGCCAAAGCCATTCGAAACCGGTACTGACCATGTCAATGACGCGAGGCGGAATAGGTCTCCCTCCCACGTGTCGCTAGATATCAGCTGGAGGACCGGTGATATACGGACTGTGTCTATGTCCTTGCCCGAGGCGAAATATTTTATCAGTGTTGGAAAACGCTCGGAGATAAAATGTTGACTCGCCGCCAAGCGATCGTCCCTTTGGGCGCTATGGACCGTTCGAACGGTGTCTTTTTCGTTGCCGGGCAGAGTAAGGATGCCGTCTTCCGTTTTGTGAAATCCGAGAGACGTTAGATGGCGTCGCAGACGTCTCTTGAGATTCGCCTCACGTGTCGAAATGCTGACGACGGTGGTGTCTTTTTTTTTCAATTGTTCCCCTCGAAGGTGCGTGCTTTTCCCGCTCTGGTCCCCATCGATGGCGATTGATCGGGTACTGCCTGTATGGATTCGCGCAGACTTCTAGGAAGTCATCACGCAGATTGACGCTCAACTCGAATGCGAACCCCACGTCCTTCGTTACCATTGCGCTAGTGTAGCCATTGGATGCACATTTGGCTAGCCAGAAACTCAGCCGTCTCGCCACCCGCAATGAAAAACGGGTTCCTCAGCAGAATCTGTGGGTGAGCCCTGGCTCTGGTAGTGCGCCAAGATTATGATAAAGCATGATCTTTATGGCTTTTGAGGTCCGAAATCCATAGGATGTCCTGATACTCGCCTTCAGTTTGTTGTTCAGGCCTTCGACGGCCCCCAGAGAGACCTCATCGCGGGCCGCGAACCCGTTCAAGATGAGCGGCTTGTGCCTCCGGATCATGCGCGCGATCTTCTTCATGGGTTCCAGGCGCGAGCGCATCACCTTCTTGCACCATTGGTCCATGAACTTTTCGGCCCATGCCGGCGAGACATACTCCCAGAAGAGCGGGAACTCTTCTTTGAGGAGGGTGGTTCGTAGGGATTTCAGGTTGTACGAGAGCAGGTCTTTGAGTTTGATCGCCTGGTCCTCGGTCAAATTTTCAGGGCGCTTCAAGAGGCACCAGCGTGCGTGCGTCAGAATCACCTTCGTCCCGGGGGTGAGGCGTTTCAGGGCGCGTGTTTCCTGCGCGCGCACCTCATCGATCGCCTTGTTCCTCTTGGCGGCGATGTGAGTGCGATCCAGGATGTTCAGGGCGTTGGGGGCGTGTCGGACGATGACGTTCAGGTAGGGCTTCCACATGTCCGAGCAGACGAATGCGATGAGCGCACTGCGCTCCTTACCAAACCAGGCGAAGAACTGACGCAGGCTCTTCTCTTGGCGATCCTCGACGACAAACAAGAATCGCTTCATGCCCTCGTTGATCTGGTACACGAGCGTCAGGAACTTGCCCTTCTTCCAGTAGATCTCGTCACCGCCGAGGGCCGAGATGCCGGTGAGATCCAGGTGCGTATTGCGGACCATCGTGAACACCCTTACGCGCGATCGTGAACACTCGTTTTGGGCCATTGTGACGGTCCATTACGCGCGATCGTGAACACTTTTTAGGGAATCTGCGTAAATCGTGTTCATGATCGCGCAACGTCGCGGTTTTAGCGGGTCAATTCCGTTGTAAGTCCGCATGCTGCCGAGCTTTTTCCTCGGAGAAGCACATGCCTACCGGCTGGCACTGACAGGTGATTCCATGCGGAAACTGAAGAGATCCAAGGAGGCCGAAAACACCTAAACCCACACTCAAACCCAACCCCGCGTCGCTTCGCTCCGATGGGGTGGCAGCAATGGCCGGACTGGGTGGCAGCAATGGCCGGAATGCGCAATTGCGGGAAACAGCTCGAACAGCAGATCCTTGGGGATATAGGGACCCGCCTGATGCGAGTGATTGGCGAGCGTGTCATTGGCTGCGAAACGTTTCAGGTACCAGATAGTGCCACTCGCGAGACACTCGCCGAGCCAATCATTGAGGTCACTGACGGCCATGGCCAGCTCAATCTCCCCGGAGAACGCGCGTGGGTGTGCGCGTGTGGGTCAGCCAGTTCGCTGCTTGCTCGACTGCCGTCGAGATTGCCGCCTCCCCTCTGCCACGCATGGCACACTCCCAGATCACGAGCGATCGCCACCCTTCCTTCTGCAGCGCTGCCTGAACCGCGGCATCGCGCTTCCGATTGGCCACTATTTTTCACGCCAAAACGCGCGGCGTGTCTTGGGCCAGCGGAAGTAACGGCAATCGTGCCCGTGCCAGAAACAACCATGGATGAAGATAGCCGCGCGGTACTTCGGCAGGATCATATCCGGTCGCCCCGGAACCGCGGCGTCAATCCCCTGGCCGCTATCCACATGGCCTTATCCGGTCAGCTCTACGCCTAAACCGGGTGAGCAGTTACAGACGAGATTCATCAACTGAAGCCCGGATTGGTGGTAGACTG
>JAJZCA010000076.1 GCA_021798735.1 Acidobacteriota bacterium
ACAGTTCTTCGAGAGCAAACGTGACCATCTCTATCAGGTTGAAATCTTCTACTGCATCGTGCTTGAAGGGGCACGGTCGAAGACCGGCGTGGCTCCGGCGCTCGCCCGTCTCTTCCACGATCCCGCTGGAGCCATTGGTGAATTAAAGGCGCAGTTCACCAACGGCAGCATGAAGACCCTGCTGCGCTCGCAGATTGAACATGACCTTACACGGCTGGAACAGCGCGTCCAGGCTTTCACCCGCCAGCTTGCCGATTTCATGCAGATGGAAGTGCAGGATCAGCAAGGCCAACTGCATTTCTTCCGGCGGCTGCTCAACTATGATGACTGGCGTGTTGCAGGCAAGCCGCAGTCCACCCAGTTCCTCGACTATCAGGTTGGGAACAGCAACATCGAAGCAGAGCGCGACCATCTGCGCGTGGGCGACCATGTTGTCCGCGTGCTAACCATGAAAGATGCCATCACGGAAACGCGGCCCTTGGTGTTGGACGCTTTGCTGAAGATCCCGGCCAACTTCTACGTCGTCACCGAATGGACGCCACTTTCGACGGACAAGGCGCGCAAGGAAGTCAACAAGCGCCGCCGCCACTTCAACATGTCGAAGACCGGATTCGTCTCGCAGATGGGCAACGACACGACGAAGGCGAATCCACGCGATGTGTTGGTCGATGAATCGAAGCAGGCCGACATTGAAGATCTGGGCGACTGTTTGCGTGCTCTGGGAGATGGGCAATCGCTGGGCGATTTTTCCCTCACAATTGTGCTGTATGGACGTTCAAAAGCTGACCTTGAGCAACTCGTGGGCGTGTTCACCGGCGTCTTCACCAACGCCGACGGAAACCTCTTTGCCGAGACGTACATCCTGTTCAAGATTCCAGTCATGACTATGACGCTCTTCTCAGGCAGTCACGGCGGCCATGATGGCGGTAAGTGTCGTTATGCTGACGATCTCGAAACCGCTCTCCGCAGTACAGGCGCAGACCTACCATGCCAAGGAGTTCACGGCCGCCGAGCAGAACTATTGGAAGCGCGGCCAGAGCATCGAAGGCGAGTGGCACGGCAAGTTAGCGGAGAAATTCGGACTTGCCGGAGCGGTTGGCTCCAATGAATTTGCGCGGCTGAGTGAAGGCCAGCATCCGCTGACCGGAGAGCAGTTGGTAGGCCACCGGGCCGTGCATACATACCAGACGGAAGATGGAAAAACGATTGCTCCTGTCGAACATCGCGCCGGGTGGGATGCCACATTTTCCGCGCCCAAATCCGTGTCGCTGGCGGCCCTTGTGGGAGGGGATGACCGCGTGCGAGAAGCGCACCGGGAAGCGGTCAACGTCGCACTGAACGAGTTGGAGCGGTATACCAGCGTCCATCCAGAACTCATCAACTCGCGTTTTGCCTATGTTGCCGTTTCGCGCGGAAGTGACGATGCTCGCTTATTTACCAACGATGCGGCATCCATGAGTCGGATGCTCTTGCAAGATTCCGGCAAATCGTCTGCTGTAGAGATGCAGCCGTCGATCAGTGACAAGACTCAGGAACAGGTCATACCTGCTCACGGGATCGTGCTTACACTCTGACCTCATTTCACTGTCCTAACTTCCATATTCCGAGTAGCACTTCTATCCGCAAACACTCGGTGGCGCTGCGCGCGACTTTTCCCCACTTCGCGCCGCTTCGGTAGGCGGCCCAACGCACAAGGCTGCGCTAAACGGGCCTTCCTGAGCCCGTTCGGGCCAGCGCCGTCTGCGTGCCAAACGATGGTGCGTGTTTGGCACTTGCCGCGCCTACCCTCCATCCTCCCACCTCCGTTGCCCTCGTTCTGCCTTGGTGTCCGTTTGTCCGGGTTTGTCCGCTGCGCTTTGTGAAGGACAAACCACTCCCAAACGGGACACCAAGGAAGGGCAAAAACAATGGAATATCCAAGCAACAACAACCACAACAGCAGCAGCAACCGTGGCAGCAAGGAAAAAACTGCCACGCAACAACTCATTAAGCAGAATGTGGACTCCCTCATCCAGCAACTTGAGGCGGGACGCAGTGACGCACTGACGGCGTATCTAACGGCGATGAGCCGCTTCCATAACTACAGCTTCGGCAACATTCTCGAAATCGCACGGCAAAAGCCGGATGCGACCCGCGTTGCCGGACTCTATACATGGAACCAGCTTGGCCGTCGAGTGAAGAAGGGCGAGCACGGCATTCGCATTCTTGCCCCCATCATCGGCTTCAAGCGCAAGCCGCAAGAAGAGGCCGAAAAAGACCTCACCAAGCAGAATGTCGCTGTATTGGTGGGCTTCCGTAACGCCTATGTCTTCGATGTTTCGCAGACCGACGGCGCAGAGCTTCCCGAACATGCCAGCGTCACCGGCGACGTGGGAGAGAACCGCGATCGGTTGATTGAGTTCATCGCGTCTCAGGGCATCGAGCTTGAGTTCAACGAGCGCATCGCGCCGGCAATGGGAGTGAGCTACGGCGGCAAAATCGTTCTACTGCCGGGCCAATCGAAGGCCGATGAATTTTCAACTCTCGTGCATGAATTGGCGCACGAAATGTTGCACAAGGCCGACCGCCGCACGACAACGACCAAGACCGTCCGTGAGACCGAGGCCGAGGCCATCGCGTTCGTTGTGGGTAAGGCCGTAGGTCTCCAAACCGGAACCGCATCGGCTGACTACATCCAGCTTTACCACGGCAATGCATCGTTGCTGGCGGAAAGTCTGGAAGTTATTCAGAAAGCCTCTGCTGTAATTCTGGCGGCACTGGAGACGAAGCCGGAAATTGAGGAACAGGAACCGCAAGATGCAATGGCAGTCGCCAGCTAGTCCGCCGCAAATCTACGGGCGGATGGCGAATGGCTGTCCGCTCTCCCCATTCCACGCACGTTCAACCAAAGGAGAAGCGCATCATGTCTACAGCAAATATCGTAGCTACCGAATACCGCAACGTTCCGCTCTCGATTCTCACCGAATCGAAGTCCAACCCGCGCCGCATTTTTGAGGATGCGGCATTAAAAGAACTGGCCGATAGCATCCGCAGTCAGGGCGTTCTCTCGCCCTTGCTTGTGCGGCCTTTGAACGAGCGCAGCTTTGAGATCGTCGCTGGAGCACGGCGTTATCGCGCCGCGCAACTGGCCGAATCGGAAACCGTGCCCGTCCGCATCGTCAATCTCACCGATGCGGAAGCACTGGAGGCGCAGCTTATCGAAAATCTCCAACGCCGCGACGTTCACCCGCTGGAGGAAGCGCAGGGCTTTCGCGCGTTGCTGAATCTTGACGAGCCGAAATACAGCATCGAGCAAATCTCCGCGAAGACGGGCAAATCCCCCGCTTACGTAGCGCAGCGTATCAAGCTGACGGAACTGTCTCCGGCAGTGGTGGAGGCATTCTATAAAGACGAGATCGGCGTAGGTCATGCGCTGCTATTGGCAAAACTCCAACTAGCTGAACAAGAACAGGCGCTCGCTGCTTGCTTCCGTGAGGACTGGGGAGGCGGCAGCAAGAACAAACGTATTTTGCTGCCCGTCCGCAACCTCCAGCAATGGATCGAGCACAACATCTTGCTCATTCTGAACGATGCGCCATTTTCCAAAAATGACGCGACGCTTAACCCGCAGGCGGGCAGTTGCCATGATTGTCCGAAACGGACAGGCCATAACAAATTGCTATTTGCGGATGTGCGGCAGGATGCTTGCACCGACCCAGCTTGCTATCAGACCAAGGTGGACGCGCATGTTGCGAAGACCCTCGCGGCCAAGCCGAAGCTGGTACAAATCTCCGCCGCCTACGGCCAACCAGCCGCAGGTAGCGCGGCAATCCCGCGCAACAAGTACATCGAAATCAAGCAAGGAAAGCCGCAGAACGGCAAGCAACGCGATTGGCCAGAATACAAAACCTGCAAATCCACCACCGAGGCCATCATCACCGAAGGCACAGAGAAGGGCGAACTCCGCAAGTTATGGATATATATCCATAATTTGCGTTATGCAAAGTTGCTGATTATGCGCAGCGTAGCGAGACGATAGGCCGGATGCGCAAGTGGACAAGCGGCATTTCCACGTTTCTGTTTCTTCGAGCTGCACATAATTTTGATGATCTTCTGGTGTGGGTGTTTCTGACGCCCAGGAGATCGTCATGGAAAATGAAGCTGTAATTCCTGCTCAGGTTCGAGCTTGGTTGGAAGATAGCGTTCTGCGGCCTTACATTTCGGGGTTCTCTTCGGACCTTGAGCACAAGCGTTACGCGGTAGAGACCAGATGTCACTATCTGTCTTGCGTTGGGCACTTCGCCGCATGGATAACACAGCAGAGGTTGAGGCTGCAAGAAGTAGACGAACAGAGCATCGCTCGCTTTGTTGCTGAACACCTGCCACACTGCGACTGTCCGCCACCGGTCCGGCGCAGCCGCAACGAGATAAAGGCATCTCTGGCTCATTTGTTGTATGCACTTCGTGCATCTGGCGTCGTCGCCAAGGAACGGATCGCCCCGGATCCTTTGCAAACGGAACTGGACCGTTTTGATCACTACATGGAAGAAGTCAAGGGGCTTGCTCGAAATACCCGGCGGTATCGCGTGGGTGTGGTCCGCCGATTTTTGACCCGGCGAGTCGCTGCGAGATCGATTGTCCTGGCGCGGATCCGGCCCAGGGACATTCATAGATTCGTATTGGGCGAGCAAACGACATACACCCAGGGGACGATTAAGCTCCTCTGCGGAATCATCCGCAACTATTTTCAGTTTCGGGCGTTCACTGGAGACTCAGTACAGAGATTGCTTGATGTTATCCCGAACGTGGCACGCTGGCGTCTAGCATCTCTACCAGAGACGCTTTCCAAACTGGAGGTGCAGCAGCTCCTCGATTCCTTCGGGCAACCGAGCCGGGCAGCCAAGAGAGACTATGCGATGGTGCGCTGTATGACTGACCTTGGCCTGCGAGCCTGTGAGGTTATCCAGTTACGCCTCTCGGATATCGACTGGCGCGCCGGCACCATTCGCCTGGCAGCAAACAAGTCTCGTCGCACCGACGTCCTTCCCTTGCTAGCAGAGACAGGAAGCGCCATCGCTGAGTATCTGCAGATGGAACGGCCCCAGACTTCCAACCGCGCCCTGTTTGTTCGTCATTGCGCGCCCTACGATAAGCCCATCAAGGCGAACGTAGTTCGCAAAGCGGTGATGCAAGCGTATCGAAGATGTGGGCTGCCATATTCGCGAGTCCACATTCTCCGGCACAGTCTGGCGAGTAGGCTGCTCCAGGCCGGAAGTCCGCTCAAGGAGATCTCCGACATTCTGCGGCACCGATGCCTCGATACCTCGATGATTTACACCAAGGTCGATGTAAACAAGCTCAGTACGGTAGCCATGCCTTGGCCGGGGAGGTCACTATGACTTCTCAACGCTCGATGCACTCCCTGGTTCAGGAGTATCTCGATGACCGCCACCGCTGCGGGTTTGCGCTCACGGCTCCTGGATTCCAGTTGCGGGCTTTTGCTCGCTTTGCAGACCAATCGGGCCACCGTGGTCCACTGACCCGCCGCATCGTTTTGGACTGGGTTCAGGGCCAGAAGCCATTTGCGAAACGAATGGTCTGGGCTGCCCGATTGAAGATCATAAGGCCGTTTGCCGCATATCGCGCGCGATTTGATCCCCAGACAGAGATTCCCGACGCGCGCATGTTTGGTAAATCGTCTGTACGAATCACCCCGCACATCTACACGGATCAGGAGATCCTCGATCTTCTGGATGCTGCCAGAGGAATGAGGCCGCGTGGAAGGTTGCGTCCGACAACCTATGAGACATTGTTTGGTCTATTGGCCGCCACGGGACTGCGCATCTCAGAAGCACTGCATCTGCGATACGCGGACGTCGATTTCACGCAAGGGATTGTGACGGTGCGACAGACCAAGTTTACCAAGTCGCGGCTCGTGCCTTTCCATCCCACAGTTTGTGCAGCATTGCAGCGGTATACAGCCGTTCGCCAGCTATGTGCGCCAGTGTCCCCGGAAGCATTCGTCTTCGTCTCCTCCGTTGGCGCGGCCTTGCCAGTCCGCACTGTTCAGAACGTTTTCGCGCGGTTGCGTACGGACCTTGGCTGGATTTCGCGCGGCGCTCGCGCCGTGCCCCGCATCCACGATCTGAGACATACGTTCATCTGTCGGCGCGTCCAACTCTGGTACCAGCAGGGTGCCAACATCGAGAACGCGATGGCAGCCCTGTCGACTTATGTTGGACATGGCAGTGTCTCAGAGACCTATTGGTACCTTACCGGCATTCCGGAACTAATGGCCATAGCTGGAAGGAACTTCGAAAAGTTTGCAGCGAAGTCTCGGGAGGGCGGCCGTGGCTAAATCTTCATTGACCCCGACTTTCGCCACCCTGTTGCAGCGCTTTTTCATCGATCATCTCCAACAGGATCGGGCGCTCAGCCCTTGCACGATCTCTGCCTATCGAGACACGTTCAAGCTGTTGCTATGCTTTGCCGAAAAGCGCTTCGGAAAGACGCCGGCTAAGTTCACCCTAGCGGATCTCGATCAAGACCTTCTGCTCGCCTTTCTGGATCACCTGGAACGCGAGCGCAACAACACGATCCGCAGCCGTAACGCCCGCCTTGCTGCTCTCAGGACTTTTCTAAAATATGCAGTCCATCACGATGTGAAGGCGCTTGCTGTCATTGAACGATCGCTTGCTGTCCCGGCGAAACGTTATGACAGACCTATGCTTGGGTTTCTGTCGCGGCCAGAGATCGATGCCATTCTCGATACGCCAGATCCTCACAACTGGACCGGACAGCGCGACCGCGCACTGCTGACCATGCTTTACAACACCGGAGGACGAGTCTCAGAAATCATCGGCATTCATCTCAAGGATGTAATTCTGGAGCATTCACCCTGCGTCCATCTCCGCGGAAAAGGACGTAAAGACAGAAGCGTTCCACTATGGGGTTCTACCGTTTCGCTACTGCGGAAATGGAAACGACGCCTCGATTCCACAGAGGACTCCAGCTACCTGCTTCCGAATCGCGGTGGAACGCAAATGACCCGCTCCAATGCGACGCAACGTCTGGAACTTGCCGTCCGTGCTGCCGCCGGGAAGTGTCCATCGTTGCGGCAGCGAACCATCTCTCCGCATACCATTCGTCACACCACAGCCATGCATCTTCTTCAGTCCGGAGTCGATATCACCGTAATTGCCTTATGGCTTGGACATGAAAGCCCAACAACCACCCACATGTATATCGAAGCCGATCTTTCTATGAAGCAACGTGCTCTCGACCGCTTGCAGCCCGCAAAAACAAGAGGCCTCCGCTACCAGCCTCCTGACCAACTGCTGCGCTTTCTGGAGAGTCTGTGAAATTATGCGCAGCACCTGCTCTCGCCAACGGTACTGGAAACGGGACCCAGAAGCCAAACCTGCCTGGCGCTGCGCATAATCAGTAACTTTGCATAACGCAAAATCTGTGCCGACCCCAATTGCCCGGTTCATCATCCGAAGAAGCATAAGGCAACCGTCGATGCCAATTGGAAGGCCGAACAGGAAAAGCAGCGCCGCGCGGAAGCGCTGGCCCAGGCAACGGGCTTGCGTGTCCTGAATGCCATCGTCGCCGCCGTCCCGGTGCGATTGATGAAACGCGACCTGCTGTTCATCGTGGAGCGGGTTGCAATCATGCTGGAAGAAAGACGGCTGGAAGTTGTCGCCCGCAATCGTGGCATCAAGAAGGCAAAGGAGAGCGACTCCATTCCAAAGCTGTTCTCCGCCTACATCCGCAAATCAGACGAAGACGAACTCGGACGATTGCTCATGGAGATGGTCATTCTTCATGCAGCACGGACGCAATCGGACGGCGGCAAAGTGCTCAAAGAAGCAGCCGAGCATTATAAGGTGGACACGGATGCCATCGCTCTCAAGGTGAAGCAGGAGTTTGCCGCGAAAGCAAAGGCGCAAGTCGCAAAGAAAGCGAGCCCGAAAGCGCAGTCGAAGGCGACGAAGAAAACCACCGCTGCATGATTCCAATAGCCAATACATACGGGGCCTGCAAAGCCGCAGGCTCCGTTTTTTTATGGCAGCCGTCGATTCCCGCCCTTTTTGCGTGCTGCCGCTCCGCGCCAGACTCAACTCTGCCCACCCGCCGGGCTGAATCCTCCAGAAGAAAACATCCTTGAGTTTTTATCGTTTCGCGCTTGACTCTATACCTAAGTACAGGGTTTACCGTGGATTCATGAACAGCTTGACCGTAAGCCAAGTGGCAAAGTGTGGTGGCATCAACCTGCAGACGGTTCGGTATTACGAACGTCAGGGACTCCTCGCGCCCGTGTCCCGTACCGGAGCCGGATATCGCATCTTTTCGTCCGACGCAGTGCGGCGGATTCGCTTCATCAAACGCGCTCAGGAGTTGGGTTTTTCATTGAAGGAGATCAAAGATCTGCTCTCCTTGCGCATCGACGCGCATACGACCCAAGCCGATATTCGCAAGCGGACGCGGGCCAAGGTAGCGGACGTTGAACAGAAGATTCTTCATCTCCAGGCCATCCATGCCAGCCTTCTGCGGATGGCGGACGACTGCTCCGGCTGCGGTTCTTTGAAAGACTGCCCCGTCCTCGAAAGTCTCGACGGAAAGGACTTCTGATGACGAAACGCACCTGGAAACAGAATCTGCTGGCCGTGCCTGGCATCGGGCTCTCGCTGCTGCCGAAGATTGCTTGTCCCGCCTGCTGGCCCGCCTATGCGGGACTGCTGTCCTCGATCGGCCTTAGCTTTCTGGTTCCGAACCAAACGTATCTGCTGCCTTTGACGGTTGCATTCCTCTTGATTGCTGTCGGTACATTGGCGTTTCGGGCGCGCCGACGGCGCGGATACTGGCCGTTTGCTTTGGGAATTTTTGCAGCCGGTTTGATTCTGCTCGGAAAGTTTTCTCTGGCTTCCAATCCTGTTCTGTATGCCGGATTGGGGCTGCTCATCCTGGCCTCTATCTGGAACAGTTGGCCCATAGCTTCCCGTTGCGTCTGCGCCCCGGCAGCGGAAAAGTTTCACCCACCAGGGGCGCTCAAGGAGAAATAGAAATGACCGCCAACAAAAGAAAAGGGGAAGCCTTCAGCGCAGGATGCGGAGTGTGCGATGAAACCGTTGCGCTCGTGCGGAGTCTGGCTTGCGAATCGTGCGACGTTGTTGTCCATGACTTGCAACTGCCGGAAGCAGCCGCAAAAGCAAAAACGCTATGGCATGCATAGCGTGCCTGCCGTGGCTTGCTCGTTGCTGAACCGACGCTCCAACTCGGCCTGCGTGCGAGGATAATCCTCGATCTCCATAACCGAAAACGCTACAGGTTGCGGCTACCTGAGTCAAATGGATAACCAGTAAGTTGAAAATTTGCGGATATATGCTGTAAAGGTTGTCTACATTGGTTTCTCTTAACGCAAAAGCGTTTTTGTTATGACTGCGTATGCAGGTCCCGGCAGCCGACAGAGAGCCACATCTTTCGCGAAAGCTGCGGTGTTGTTTGCGATCACCCTCACGTTGACTTGGCCTGTGTGCGCGCAGGAGTCACCCGCTAAAGAAGGCGATGATTTCAGATCGCTGCTTAATGACGGCTTTGCCCTGCATCAGCGCGCCGATTACGCGAACGCATTGCCGCTGCTGGAGCGCGCCCGCAGTATCCATCCCCGGGACTATTTTGCCAACCTGCTAATAGGTGTCGAGCTGCTTCGGACGGGAAAGCCAGAAGAGGCGATTGATTATCTCCAGGTGGCAGCACACCAGCGGCCGAGGGAGGATTTTCCCCTCGACTACATGGGCGAAGCTCAGGCTCAACTTGGTCATTTCGCGGAGGCGGCTCAATCCTACTCGCGAGCGGTGGAGGTTGCGCCAACATCTTCTCAGGCAATCGAAGGGGCACTCGACTATGCAGTTGAGCGCTTTCGACTGATATCGGCAGAGCTGCGCAGTACGTCCAAAGGGTTGGCTGCGGAGTACCGTCTCCAGGCTATGTCTCGCCCTCTGGGCGATCCCGGCCGCGAGCAACTGCTGCTGGATGCCGCGCGAATGGACCCTGAGGCCCCTGGCATTTGGAGCGACCTTGCAATTGCATACTTGCGCACAGGAAAAAAGCAGGGTGCTGAGAAGAGTCTGGCGCAGTCCTTAAAACGGAATCCGAACGACCTGCGCGCCAGGCAAGCGGAGGCGATGCTGGCCGCCACTCGCGGTGACTGGAATGCAGCTTTCGCTGATGTGGATTTTATTGTGGAAAGATCTCCTGGTGCGCTCGCCGAGAGTGCAAGAGATTGGCCCCAGAACCTACAGCCACCAAGCGACAGAAGGGTGACCGGAGCGGCCGCCGCATTTCTAGTTTGCGCAAGAGAAAAGTCTAATCCGTGCAATCTGGAAAAGTTTGGCCACGAACGACGTCGCCTGCCTGTCTCGCGCAAAGTGCTCTATCAGCAAGAATGCTGGGAACAATTGATTTCATTGCCGGTGCTACCGAATGAAGACGCAACAGCCTGGTTCCAGTATGGGAGCGCACTTGCGGATCTGGGTAGATGGGGCACGGCGATCCCTGCGCTTGAGCGTTCCATGAAGGGTGGAGGGAATAACGTGTATGCCCTTTTCCTGCTTGGCTGGTCCTACGCCGAGCAAGCCGGAAAAGTGATGGCACTCCTCGAACAGGAACACGGGGATGAGGCCGTAACCCACCTAATCAGAGGGGATGTGCTTTTACAAATGCAAGCGAACAGCCAGGGGGCCATCGCAGAGTACACGACGGCCCTCCGCATACGCGCAGGAGATCCAAAGCTGGTGGAGCGGTTGGCTGAGGCCCAGTTCGAGAATGGGCAACCCAAGGATGCTGTTGAAAGTGCCAAGGCAGCACTTAGCATCGATCCATACCAGTTCGCGGCGATGCAGACCCTTGCGCGAATCGCCATCGCGCAGCGCAGGTATGACGATGCGTTGCCCTATTTATCCCAGTTGACGGCACATGATCCGAAAGATATCGCGGCCCAGGTGGAGTTGGGCATGGTGCTTGCGCAAACCGGAGATGCAAATGAGGCGCTGAAGCATCTGGGCCCGCCGCTTGAGCGTGGCTATCCCGACGAGAAGGGCAGTCTTCACGCATTGCTGGGTACTGTGTTGCGCAAAGTTGGGCGGAATGAAGAGGCGGCACAGGCATTCGCGAAGGCGCGAACGCTTTCCGATGAGTATCAGCGCAAGGCGCATCAGGGTGCAGATGAGCAGAATTAGTGCGGGAGCGAAGATCAACCGCCGCGAGTTCGCGCGTTTGGTTGGCGGAGGCCTTTACCTGACGAGCAGTCTGGCGCGTGGGACGGCGGAAGCAGCAAATGAAGGGCCGATTCGTTTTGTGAATGCTGCTCCTGGCGCTGGTCTCGATTTTGTACTGAACAACGGTGCTACGGGGCACAAATAACAGGTGGAGACGCTGCCGGGAGGATTGGGCGTCATCGATTTCGATCACGATGGCTGGCCCGATCTATATTGCGTAAACGGAGCGGCGCTGCCCTCACTGAAGAAAGCAGGTCCAAGTTTCTTCAATCGTCTCTATCGCAACAACAGGAACGGTACGTTCACCGATGTGACTGAGCGTGCTGAAGTGAAGGGTCGCGGGTATGAAATCGGAACCGCCGTGGGTGACTACAACAATGATGGCCTTGAAGACCTGTATGTCGTCGGGCTGCACGGAAACATTCTGTACCGCAACAACGGGGATGGCACCTTTACAGACGTGACACAAACGGCCGGCGTCGGCGGTGAGGATGCGAAGGGCCGCAAGCTATGGTCTATTGCGGCCGCCTGGATCGACTATGACAACGATGGAAACTTGGATCTCTTTGTATCCAATTACTGCGACTGGGAGCCAGGAATCGACCCCGTGTGTGGTGGAATTCTGAAAGACAGCCGCACATACTGCCACCCCGATAAGTACCGATCCGAACCGATGCTGCTTTATCACAACAACGGAGATGGCAGCTTTACTGAAGTCTCTCGATCAATGGGACTGGTCGACCTGTTGGGGAAAGGAATGGGTGTGGCCGTTGCCGACTACGACGGCAGTGGTCGTCAGGGCATTTTTGTAGCGAACGATAATGCCCGCAATCTGCTGATCCGCAACCTTGGCGGCAAGCTCGAAGAGGCAGGTATCGAAGCAGGAGTGGCATACAACGGGGATGGGCGTGAGATATCCGGGATGGGCGCGGCTTTCGGAGACATCGACGGCGATGGAAAACCTGATATTGTAATGACCGGCTTGCGCGGCGAAACCTTTGAGGTCTTTGGGAATCGTGGCCACGGCAACTTCGAAGACATAAGTGCGAGCACAAGGATCCTGGCCCTGAGCGCGAGAGTCAGTGGATGGGGCTGCGGACTTGTCGATCTGGACAACGATGGGTGGTTGGACATGTTTGTGGCCTGCGGCGGCCTGGATACTGATGAGCTTCAGCCGAACCGCATCTTCCACAATCAGCAAGGCCTATTTACTGACGTGTCCTCGGGAGCCGGCCCGGATTTTGCGGTCGCCCGTCTGCACCGCGGCGCGGCCTTCGCGGACTTTGACAATGACGGCCGCATGGATGTGGTAGTGTCGTCTCTGAATGGCCCCCTTGAGTTGTGGATGAATCGCTCGCCGCAGCGCCACTGGCTGCAAATGAAGCTCTCCGGAAAGCAGAGCAACCGCTCAGCATTGGGAGCGAAAGTGATCTGCAGGAACGGCAGCCGAACGCAGGTAAGGAGCGTTGCCAATAGTGTTGGGTATGCTTCCAGCAGTGACCTGCGGGTACACTTCGGTCTCGATAGGGATCGGAGTGCCTCGTTGGAAATCCATTGGCCTTCGGGAATAGTCCAGCACCTACAGGACGTGCGGGCAGACCAGCATCTGCAGATCATTGAGCCGGCACAGTCCGCCGCAGATGGACGTGATGTATCCGCAGACCATCGGTAAAACAAAAGAATAAT
>JAJZCA010000077.1 GCA_021798735.1 Acidobacteriota bacterium
AGACGTTACGGAAAAAGCAGGCGTGGAAAATCCATTCTTCGGGACTGGCGCAGCTTTTGTCGATTACGACCGCGACGGCAAGCTGGATCTTTTCGTCGGCAATTATCTGAAGTTCGATCCAAATTATCGACAGTATTACACCGCGCAACATTATCCCGGTCCGCTCGGCTACGCGCCGGAGACCAACCGGCTGTTTCATAACAACGGAGACGGCACCTTCACCGATGTATCGAAGTCCTCCGGAATTGCCAGTCAGCCGGGACGGGCCATGGGGATCACGGTCGAAGACTACGACAACGACGGATGGCCGGACATCTACATCGCCAACGATACGATGCCGAGCTTCCTCTACCACAACAACCACAACGGGACCTTCACCGATGTCGCTCCCGATTTGTACGTCGCCTATGGACAAAACGGCGAGGCATCCACCGCCATGGGTCCCATTTTTGGAGACTACAACAATGATGGCTGGCAGGACCTGTTTGTCTCTGACGCCCACTTCCACCGCTTCTACCAGAATCCCGGCAAGGCGGGAGGCGCATTTCAGGATGTGACGAATGCCTCCGGCGTGGGAGCCGTCTCCGGCCAGTTTGTCGGCTGGGGAGATGGCTTTTTCGACTTCGACAACGATGGATGGAAAGACCTCTTCATCGTGAATGGCGGCATGGTGTGGCTGGTTCCCATGCCCAGTTCCCTGCTGCGCAACATTGGCAACGGAACGTTCACCGATGTCTCCCTGCACGCCGGAGATTTCTTTCGGGAGCAAATTGTCGGGCGCGGGGCCTGCTTCGCCGACTATGACAACGACGGATATATCGACGCGTTTGTGACCAGCCTTGGCGGCAAGGGCATTCTGCTGCACAACACGCCCCCTCCGGGAAAACGGAACCACTGGCTGACGATCAAGCTGGTGGGCACCCGCAGCAATCGGGATGGCTACGGCGCGAGTCTGGAGGCCGTGGCAGGCACGTTGCACCAGTTTGTCCAATCGACCTCCGAAAGCGGCTATCTATCCCAGAGTGATCCCCGTCCGCATTTCGGCCTGGGTTCGCACATCGAAGTCGATACGTTGATTATCCATTGGCCCAGCGGGACAGTACAGACACTGAAGAATGTCCGCGCCGACCAAATCCTCACCGTGACGGAACCGCAGCCCACCAACAGCGCCGAGACAACCGGAAGCAGGAAGGTGCCATGAAGGTCTGTTCCGCAAGTTCGGCCATCGGAGGCAGCCGCCTACTCAATCTACTGGCAGGCATCGCGGCGTTGGCCATGGTCTTGGTCTCGGCCACGGCGATCATGTGGCAACCTCCCGTTGCCAAAGCCTCTCCACAGACAATCGACTCGGATTCCGGCAGCTACATTCCGCGAACACAGTATCTAAGCCCGGTGGCCATGAAGCTTTCTCTGAATGGCCGCTGGCTGTATATCGTCTGCGAGGACAGCGAACAGGTCCTGGCGGTGGATACCTACTCCCGGCGGGTGGTACGACGGGCTCGCGTGGGCAGGATGCCAAGAGGAATCGCCCTTTCGCCCGATGGCAAAACTCTCTACGTCTCGAACGAAAACAGCGATACCGTCTCGGAAATTGACGCGGAGACATTCCAGATTCGCCGAACGCTCCCCGTCGGCTGGAGACCTGTCGGTCTGACTACAGACCGCGCCGGAAAAGTTTTGTACGTGGCCAACACGCTGGGCGATGACATCTCCCTTGTGGATCTCAACTCCGGGCGAGAATTCAAACGGCTGCAGGCGGGACATTATCCGGAATACATAGCTCTTTCGCGCGACGGCACTCGCATCTACGTTGCGAACCTGCTGGCACGCATTGCGCCGGCCGATCAACCGCCGGTGTCTGAGTTGACCGTCATCGACACCAGCCATCAGGTAGTGGCTGCGCGCGTCAACGTGCCGGGAGCAATCCAGATGCGGCACATCGCGGAGTTGCCACCCTCAGCCGGCGGATATCTCCTGGTCCCGTTCATGCAGCCAAAGAACTTGAATCCTCTGGTCCAGATTCAGCAGGGATGGTACCTGACGCATGGCCTGGCGGTGATTCGACCCGCGGTTGCCGCCGCCGATGGCCCGCAAAAATACAAAGTATCTGAAGTCCTGCTGGACGACATCGATCATTACTATGCCGACGGCTTCGGCGCTGCAGTCACCCCCGATGGACGATGGGCGCTGGTGACCGCCTCCGGAGCCAACGTCGTTTCTGTCGTCGACACTGCCATGCTTCGCCACCTGCTGCTGCATACTCCTCCGGCTCGGCAACAGGAACTGGCGAATCGACTCGATTCCGCCAGTCACTTCGTTGCTGAGCGCTTGTCCGTGGGGCGAAATCCGACCGATGTCGTTGCGTCCCCGGATGGCCGCTTCGCGTATATCGCCAATCGCATGGACGATACGGTCAGCGTGGTGGATATGAGGAGTACGCAGATCGCATCGACAATCGATCTGGGGGGGCCAAGAGAAATTTCGCGCGAAAGAAGCGGCGAGCGGCTCTTCTTCGACGCCAGCCACTGCTACCAGGGACAGATGGCCTGCGCTACCTGTCATCCGCATGAGGGGCTGTCCGATGGGCTGGCGTGGAGCCTGGAAACGCCGAAGTTGGGTCGCGACGTGGTGGAAAATCGGACACTCTACGGCATCGATGGAACGTCGCCCTTCAAGTGGAACGGAAAGAACCCGAACCTGCAGACGCAGGACGGTCCACGCACCGCGATGTATATTTTCCGGTCGCAGGGATTCAGTTCAAAGGAAGTGAACGATCTGGTGGCGTATATCGATTCGCTTCGGCTGCCACGCAATCCGCATCTGGCTTCCAACAGTCAACTGACCGACGCTCAGACGCGCGGGCGAGCGATCTTCTTTCGCGACAGAACGATGGACGGCAAGTTGATCCCGCCGCTGGATCGTTGCTACACCTGTCATTCACCGCTGTCCCATTACACTTCGCGAGTTCTGATGGACGTGGGCACCGCGACACCGGACGACACCATCCGCGCCTTCGATGTGCCGCAGTTGGAGAGCGTCGTCACGAGGCCGCCGTACCTGCACAACGGCGAAGCGCTGGAACTGGAAGATATCTGGACGAAGTTCAATCCACATGACAAGCACGGGGTTACGTCTGACCTGAACAAAGCACAGCTCAACGACCTGATTGAGTTTTTGAAGACACTATGACACGTCGATTGGAGATTTCGATGGAGCGGACAAAAGCAATATCCCGAGTACGCGATCTCCTGTGCATCGTCGGACTCCTGATTCTGGCTACGGGGTGGGCGACGGCGCAAGCCTCTTCTTACTACACCAAGTGGATCAATTACACCTCGGCCAATGGATTTCCTCCGGGCGAAGTGTACTGCGTTACGGTGGATGGCAATCGAGTGTGGGCCGGCACCGGCCATGGGCTGGTGCTGCTGGAGGATGGCCGCATCAAGAAAATCTTCACGACGAAAGATGGCTTGTCCGGCATGGCGGTGATGTCCGTGGCAGTCGATAAGCAAACCGGGGCGGTATGGATCGGGACGTTCGGCGGACTCAGCCGCTACTCCGGCGGCCAGTTCACGAACTACACCAACCTGAGCAGCGGCCTGGCGAATGACCTGGTCTACGGTGTCGCTGTGCAGGGTCAATATGTCTGGGTGGCCACCACGGCCGGCGTCAACCGTTTCGACACCTATACCGGAAGCTGGCAAATATTCAACGAGTCCAATGCCCCGTTTGAAGAGCCCTGGACCTATAGCATTTCCGTGGGCGCAGAAAAAGTGTATTTCGCGGTGTGGGGCGGCGGAGTCCTCTCCTACGACCTGGCGAATCATTATTGGAAGCCCTACACCGATCCTGACGGCGAGATGGAACTGGTTCTCTATCGCAACCAGGGACTGATCCACAACATTGTCAGCAGCGTTTCCTGGAACCCGGACACAAAAACCTTCTGGGCCTCCACCTATTTTGGCCTGAGCAGCTATGACGGCAGGAACTGGCACAACTATCTAAAGAAGGACAGCGGTCTGATCTCCAACTTCATCAATGCCGTAAAATCGCGCGGCGATGAAGTGTTTGCCTGCACCCAAAAAGGGCTCAGCGAATTCAACACCAGAACCAACACGTGGGTGACGTATCGGCCCGATCCAAAAACCGGACGCGGCGAAATCCTCATCACTCGTCCTGGCGGCAACAAGCGCCACATGGAATCCAGCACAACCCTGGCGCATAACTACATTCTTAATCTCGACTTTCAGGGCGACGACATCTGGGTGGCCACAGCAAATGGACTGAGCCACGGCATTCGCAAGCACTCCAAGGTTGTAGCCATTCCCAGGTAGCGAGAGAGATTGCAGCGCTTGACCCCGGCCCAAATTGAGGCGGGAAGGAAAGGAAGGAACATCGTGGTCCTGGGTATTGAAATCCGCGCCGAGGTTCTTGTCATTGCGCTGGCTGGTCTGTTGTCGATACCCGCCAGGTCGCAATCCACCTCCTCTCCCGTCGCCCCGAAAGCAGCGCCGACGATGCCGTACGCAGATATGCCTCCGGCCGCAGTGCCGTACGGACGCTATCGCAAGCCGTACAAGGAATGGTTCGTCGATCCTTCGACACTGGACTATAACGGCGCTGCGCGCGAACGGTCGGACGTCGAATTAAATGAACTGAAGACCGTAAATATTGGGTTCCTGGGTCCTCTGGATGCGGACAATGTGGACTCGCCCTATGGAGTCGCCATGCTGCATGGATCGCAGATGGCTGTGGACGAGGCCAACGCGCGCGGCGGCTATGATGGCAAGCCCTTCGCGCTGAATGTACACGACGATCTGCCGCTCTGGGGCGCGTCGTCGATGGCCATTGTCGACATGGTGTACAAGGATCACGATGTGGCCATGCTGGGATCCGTCGATTCTGCGTCGACCCATATTGAGGTGCGGGCGACGCTGAAGCTCGAACTTCCGATCATGGATACGGCGACCAACGATCCCACGGTGACGCAGACTCGGATCCCATGGCTGATGCACAACTTTCCTGACGACCGCCAGCAGGGTTACGCGCTTGCCGACTACATCTTCAACCAGCGGCACCTGAAGCGCGTGGGAATTTTGCAGGTGAACAACCGGTACGGTCGAGCTGGGAAGGATGTCTTTTTCGAGACTGCGCGACGCATCGGCCATCAACCCATCGTGGAAGTCTGGTTCGCGCCGGACACCACGGATTTTTCTGCGCAACTGGAAACGTTGAAAAGCTCTGGAATCGATGGTCTGGTGATCTGGGGGAATGCGTCGCAGGCGGGCTCGATCTTGAAGCAGATGCGCGCCATGGGCATGCAGCAACCTGTTTTTGCTTCCAGCCGCGCATGTTATCCGGAGACCGTGAAGATTGCCGGACCCGCGGCGGAAGGCCTGGTGAGCATCAGCGCCATCGACCCTACCCGCACCGATCCCTCGTGGCAACAATTTCGCCAGCGCTTTCTCAATCGCTTTCACGCCGAACCGGATGCCTATGCTGCCTATGCGTATGACGGCATGAACATGCTGATCGCTGCCATTCAAAAGGCCGGCCTCAATCGCGGAAAAATCATGGATGCGCTGCGGCAGTACGAGATGAAGAGCTACATCGGCGTTAGTGGAAAAGCATTTTTCGATTACACGCTGAACAACATTGCGCCGGTCACGTTTGCCCGAATCCAGAATGGCCAATTTGTGTATTGGCCGGAACAACGGACCGACTGGAAAGGAAAACCCGTGTCGTTCTTTCGGTAAACGATAGCGATCCCATGATGTCAAACCGGACCCACAGCCGTGCAGCAACTCTTCTGGCCTCAACGGCCACGCTTGCCGTTTTGCTGCTGCAGCCGACGGCCACTCCATGGGCTTTGGCGCAGAGCAAGACCGATGCCGCCGTTCCCTACGATTCCATCGCCACCGACGGCGAGAGCTACGCGGGCCCGGCGCGGGAATCCGCATGGGATGAAGCAGGACCCATACTCTACATTGGGCTTCTGGCGCCGCTGAGCGGCCCTGAGAAAGCCGATGGAGACGCCCTGGTTGTGGCGGCGCGAATGGCGTTACACGATGCGACCCAGCGTCCCATGCCGAATGGTCGCCGCATGGAACTTGCCATCGGAGATGAAAGCGGTCCTTCCTGGGGACATGTTTCGGACGTGATTCTTCATCTGGTCTTCAAACAGCAAGTGGTGGCTCTGATTACTTCCACCAACGGCACCGACACCCACATCAGTGAGCAGGTCGGCAACCGGATCGGAGTTCCCATCCTGACGCTCTCGACCGATGCCAGCACCACGCAGATCGATATTCCATGGATCTTCCGCCTCGGTCCCAGCGATGACCTCCAGACGCAAATCATGGCCCACAACCTCTACCGCGAACGCGGCCTGAAGAGTGTTTTGTTGATCTCCGATGCGGACCACGATGGACGGGTTGGCGTTACCGCCATGCAGCATGCCGCACGCGCGCTCGGCGCGCCCGCTCCCAATGAGATTGTTCTCAATCCCCTGCGCCCGGATTTCGTATCGGTCCTGGCACGCATTCACGCGAATCCTCCGCAGGCAATCGTTCTCTGGACGCGAGCGGATATCGCAGCAACTCTGGTGTCCTCCCTCCATGACGACGGCATCCACACCCCTGTCTATCTTTCGCAGCAGGCAGCTCAGGCCGGTTCTGGATTGGCTTTCTTGCCGTTCGCCAGGCAGTCAGCGGACGATCCGGAATCAGTTGCCGCGGATGGAAATGACGCGGCCGTGAGGGCGAGCTTCGTCAGCCGCTATCGGCAGCAAACCGGAAGCTCCCCCAGCGCTGCCGCCGCCGAAGCCTACGATGCCGTTTGCCTGACAGTGCGCGCGGTGCGCGCCGCGGGGCCGAATCGCGCTCGCGTGCGCGACCAGTTTGCGAAAGTACGAGATTTTCACGGCATTTCAGGCGTCATCACGTTCGACCGCCAGGGCAACAATCCGACGCAGGTTCATCTCGTCGCCCTGTCGCAGCAAAAATTTTCGGCGATGACTGGAGACCCCTCGAAATGACACAACCAATTCTCTCCGGCGACATATATGACGCCATCATTGTTGGCTCCGGAGCCGGCGGCGGCATGGCTGCGTATTCCCTGACTCGTGCTGGCGCAAAATGCCTGATGCTGGAAGCTGGCGATTGGTACGACACGGCCAAGGACTCCAAATGGCTGCAGTGGGGCTACGATGCGCCGCACCGGGGCGAGTCCAAAACCCCGTACGGCCCCGGAGGGTTTGAGGCTGTCGTGGGCGGATACAACGTCGAGGGCGAGCCCTACACCTGCGCCACTGGGACCGATTGGAAGTGGTTTCGCTCCCGCATGCTGGGTGGTCGCACGAATGCCTGGGGCCGCATTTCGCTGCGCAACGGACCCTACGACTTCAAGCCCTACAGTCGCGACGGCAAGGGCTTCGACTGGCCGATCACGTATGAGGAACTCGCGCCCTACTATGACAAGACGGAAGAATTGATCGGCGTCTTCGGCTCGGTGGAAGGGTTGGAAAATCTGCCGGATGGAAAATTTCAGCCGCCGCCGACTCCGCGATGCTACGAACTCCTCATCCAAAAGACGTGCAAGGACCTGAAGATTCCATGCATCCCTTCGCGGCTAGCCATCCTCACGCGCGCACTGAACGATCGTCCCGCGTGCCACTATGTTTCCCAATGCAATCGCGGTTGCCGAATGGGATCGAACTTCTCATCGCCGGAGGTGCTGCTGTACCCGGCTCAACTTACCGGCAATCTGGAGATTCGCTGCGGCGCGATGGCGCGGGAAGTCCTGATGGGCCCTGACGGACGCGCCACGGGTGTTTCCTATATCGACAAAAAATCTGGCGAGGAAGTTCAGGCGCGCGGCAAGGTGATTGTCCTGGCCGCCAGTGCCTGCGAAACCGCGCGGCTGCTGCTGAACTCCCGCAATGCGCGCTTCCCCGACGGGCTGGCCAATTCCAGCGGCCTGGTCGGCCGCTATCTGATGGACACCGTCATGTCCGACGTCACCGGATGGATTCCATCGCTGATGCATCTGCCGGCACATAACGAGGACGGCGTGGGTGGCATGCACCTCTTCATGCCGTGGTGGAACTATCGGCAACAGTTGCAGGGAAAGCTCCCCTTTTCCCGTGGCTACCACATTGAAATCGGCGGCGGCCGGCGCGGCATGCCCGCTCCCGGATTGATGACCGGATCGGAAACCTTGCTGGGCGGCGGTTATGGCAAAGCCCTGAAGCAGCGAAGCCGCAGTCTGTATGGTTCTCTGGTCGGCTTTCATGGCAGAGGAGAAATGATCCCTAACCCGCAAAGCTACTGTGAGATCGACAAAACTGTCGTGGACCAGTGGGGAATCCCCGTTCTGAAATTCCACTTTCAGTGGAGCGACGAGGAGATTCACATGGCGCGCCACATGCAGGAAACCTTTCAGCAGATTGTCGAGACGATGGGCGGGAAGACGATCGAGTCGTATGGGGAGAAGGACCAATGGGGAATTTCGGCGGGCGGCGTGGGCTTTCATGAGGTCGGCGGCGCGCGCATGGGAAGCGATCCAAAGACCAGCGTGCTGAACTCGCACTGCCAGGCGTGGGATTGTAAAAATCTTTTCGTCACCGACGGCGCGCCCTTCGTCAGCTTGTCGGACAAGAATCCTACGTTGACGATTTTGGCGCTGGCTTGGCGAACATCCGAATACATCACCGCGCAAGTTCGCGCACAAAGCGTATAGCAATCATTAATTTTTTGTTGCAGAAGGAAGCCATGAGAGGCATCGAAGAAAAAACCGTTTTGCCGAACCGAACCCTTCGCTTTCAGCGGCGCGCCATGCTGAAAATGATGATGACGCTGCCCATCGCGGGGTTGCTTCCTCTTTCATCGCTGGCTGCGGAAGTGGCGCAATCGCTGCCTGACGCATCCGCGACGCATGAAGGCGCCTCTCCCTGGAAGCTGCGCATTCTCACTCCCCACGAGTGGGCGACCGTCGGCGTGCTGAGTGACTGGGTCCTTCCCGCGGACGAGATCTCTGGCAGCGCCACCGATGCTGGCGTACCGGAGTTTATCGACGACTGGCTGGACTTTCAGCGCGGGGACCTTCTGGCAGAGATTCGCGAGGGGCTGGCATGGCTCGATGTCGAGTGCAATCGCAACTACAAGCAGAACTTTCTGGATTGCAGTTCAACGCAGCAGCAGCAAATCCTCGACAGAATTGCATGGCCGGAAAATGCCGCGCCGCAGGACGCCCGCGCCGTTCGATTCTTCAACCAGTTTCGCGATCTGACGCTCAGCGGTTTCTACACCAGCGAGATGGGAGTCCGCGATCTGCCGTATCTCGGCAATCAACCGCAGGCGGAGTGGCGAGGCTGCCCGACCGCTGTGCTCGCCAAACTTGGAGTCTGACGATGTTGCGATCGAATTTACTTGGGATGAGCGTAGGTGACCGGAACAATATCCTTGCCTTCGGTCACCCGGTAAAAATGGTCGGCGCTCACATTGGCAAAAGTCTGTTTCGTTCCGTCCGGCCACAGCACCTTCACCTTGTCGGCGCGATCATGACTTCCCAGGCCGAAGTGAAGTCTCAGATCGTTCTGCGATAAGTAGCTGCCGCCGCTCAGAACTTCCTTCGTCTGCACCAGGTCGCCAGCCGTGGCAACCACACGCGCGTTCAGCGCGAGACGATCGCTCTTTGTCCCCTCCAGTTGAACGCTGATCCAATGGTTCGGCGGACCGCCTTGGGGCGCAAGAATCATCGGAGCACCCTCAAGATTTTCGATGACCAGGTCCAGCTTTCCGTTGTTGAACAGGTCGCCCATAGCCACTCCACGGCTGACCTGAAGTTCCTGAATCGCCGCCCCCACCTGTTTGCTGATGTTGGCAAACTTTCCGTCGCGCTGGTTCAGAAAAAGCAGTTTCGGCTCGCGAAATTTGGAGTCCATGCCGATGCTATCCACCTGTGGATAGACGTGGCCATTGACCATAAAGAAATCGTCCCAGCCATCGTTATCGAAGTCGATAAACTCGTCGCCCCATCCCACATACGACGTGGTGCTTTGCGCGATTCCGGAGGCGTAGGAGACATCGGTGAAGTTCATGTTTCCGTCATTGCGGAACAACGCCGTGTATTGCTCATTGAAATGTGTGATTGCAATCGAAAAGCGGCCGGTGTGATTGTAATCGCCGAGCGCAGTGCCCATGTTGGCCTGGGCATTGCCGTCCTGATCGACAGCTACGCCGGCGTTATATGCAATGTCGGTGAAATGCCCATTCCCATCGTTCCGGTAGAGATAGGTTGGTTCGCCGTCATTGTCGACAAAAAGGTCAAGACGACCATCATCGTTGAAGTCGTGCCAGACCGCCGTCAGTCCATACAATCCCTGCGCGTCATCCACGCCGGCCTGCTTCGACACTTCCGTAAACGTGCCATCGCGGTTGTTGCGATACAGATTGTCAGGAGATCCTTTCAGCCCACTAGGCCCGCACTGAACCGAGATACCGTGATACTTGCACGTCACCCGAGAGCCGAAGGTTGGCAGGTCGTTCAGGTTCAAATCCACATAGTGGTCCACAAACAGGTCTTCCCAGCCGTCTCCGTCATAGTCGCCGAATGCTGCGCCCATGGCCCACAGGGTATCGTTTCCCAATCCGGCCCGCTTGGTCACGTCGGTAAATGTTCCGTTGCCGTTGTTGCGATAGAGCACCACGCCGCCGAAGCAGGCGACCAGCAGGTCCGGCCATCCATCATTGTTGTAATCGCCGACCGATGCGCCCATGGCCCAGCAGGGAGTGGCTACGCCGGCTTGGTCGCTGACGTCCGTGAAGGTGCCGTCGCGATTGTTGCGGTACAGCGCGCTCCTCGCTTTCTTGCCGGCGAGCGCCATGTCCACGCTGGGCGCATTGGTGAAGTAAATGTCCGGCCAGCCGTCGCGGTTGTAATCGATCATGGCGACGCCGCCGCTCATCGACTCCACAACATACTTCGCTTCCGGACTGGAGAGATGGCTGAACTTGATGCCGGTCGAATGAGTGATGTCGACCAGTTGCGGCAAACCAGATGTCACAGCCGAGGGAACTAAGGTCCGCGGACTATTTTGCGGCGGATGACTGGAAACGGACTGGGAAAATGCAGGGATGAGGCTGGCGACGAAAGTCAGCAATAGCACAGCAGACGTGCTTCGTATTCTCAACGCCGCCATGCTGGGTCTGCAGCATGCTCGGCGGCAAGAGCGCCGACAAAATTACTTTGTCGCATCGCTGTCTCCTGTCTGGTCTTTGTCCGGAGGCAAACGCATCTGCTTGAAAATGGCGCTCAAGTCTGCGTGCATTTTCTTGTACTTCAAATATTCGGCGAGTTCCCGCTTAGCGTCGTCGGTTCGCCCGGCATTTCGATAGAGCGTGCTGAGCCGGAAATGGGCGGAAGCGCTGGTCGGATCCAGTTGCACGGCCCGTTCCAACAACGGCAGGGCCTTCGTCTGTTGCTGCTGTGCGATCAGTACTCCGGCCAGCCCAGTCAGCGCCACAGCATCGTCCGGCTGCATTTCCACAGCCTTGGAATAATCCGCAAAGGCTTCTTTGATATCGCCGTTCTGCGCGGCAATCATTCCCAGCTCCGACTCAGACTTTTCATCCAGCGGATTTAATTCCAACGCGGTTTTATATTCCGCCACCGCCTCTTTTTGGCCATCGACAGTGTCTGTTGCCCACAGCAACTGGGCCAACTCAAAGTGAAGCGTAGCAATCCGTGGATTGATTCGAATTGCTTCGCGATAATTCTTGATGGCCGCAGCCGAATCCCCCTGGCGCACCAGCACGCGCGCCATCATCTGATGCATCCGCGCGCTGTCGGACGCGGTCATGGCCATGGTCAGGATCGCCTCATCCGTCAGGTCGGAATAAAGGCGAAAAGCTGTATAAAGAAGGTCGGGATCGGTCGGCTTCAGCTTGAGCAAGGCTGAAACTACGGTGGCCGCCTCGGCAAGATCGTCCGTCGATGTGTAGCTGTCGATCAGCGCATGCCCCACATCCATCTTGATTTTTTCTTCCTGCAGATGGGGAAACGCGGCTTCCAGGTCCTGGCGGGCCTCGGTCAGTTGGCCCAATCGCCCCTCCGATATACCGAGCAGCGCCTGGATCTTCCACAAATCCGGTTGCAGCTTCAGTGCGGCGCGAAGCTGAGGCGCAGCCTCCGCATATTCCCCGCGAAAAAACAGAAGGACTCCGAGATTCGCCCGAGCATCCAGATTCTTCGGATCTAACGCAACCACAGCTTTCAACTCTGGTATTGCCAGGTCGGGTTTCTGTTCACTGAGATATTGCTGTGCCAATTGGGTATGGCGTTTTAACTGTGCCAGTCGGCTCGACGTGGCATGGGAGGATGCGACCTGAGAGAAGGACGGAACCGCTGTTAGAAAGACGAGGAAAAATACGGCGGCCGCTTCTTTTGCGCGCATGACAACCCCTGATACCAACATAGTTTCTTTCTTCTCTTATTGCGCGGGGCAGGCTTTGCCGCCGCACAAGGCAGCGGTGACCCCCTTGCCCTCCGTGACCGTATAAATGCGGTCGACGGCTCCCAGCTTGAGCGTTTCCCTGGCCCCGCTTGGCCAGTGGATTTGAACGCTATCGATTTTGGTTGCGTCTCCGATGCCAAAATGCACGCGCAGATCATTCGAAGAAAGATAACTGCCTCCGCTGAGAACATCGCCTCGCTGGCGAATGCCGTCCGCGTCCAGATACACCGTGGCGCCGACCGCATCGCGCGGGCTTTTCGGTCCGCCAATCAGCTTCAACTCGACCCAGTGGTGGTGGTCCGGGTTCACGTTGCGCAGCAGCACCGGCACACCGTCCATGTTGTTGATGACGACGTCGATCTTGCCGTCATTGAACAGGTCGCCAAA
>JAJZCA010000078.1 GCA_021798735.1 Acidobacteriota bacterium
TCAGTTCGTGACGAACTTGGGCTAGCAGGGACGATGATTTCCTGAATTGTCTCTACCTGATAGTCCGCCATGCCGGCGCATTTTTGATCTCCTGCTCCACCAGGGCTTCATTGTTTGGAGTATCAAGTTTCAGATAAAAAAATTGACGCGTTGCCTGGTGTGCCGTTTAGTCTTATTTGCGTGGTATGCGAAAGTTAACCCACCAGCGGGGAGGATTTTTCCATCGCGATGGAAACCTGTTCAACAATTTCAACGTTGAACCCCTGTAACGCGGGAACGTGCGTCGGCGTGTTCGTCAGCAAGCGAATCTTGTGGATCTTCAGGTCGGAAAGGATCTGGCCGCCTAGCCCTACCTGGCGCAGAATGCGGTACTGCCGGTCTTCACTGCGCTCATGCGCGCGTGGATCGCGGTGAAAGACCAGCCGGGCCTGGGGACCCTTGGTATCAATTCCGAAACCCTTGGTGTTGTTGTGCAGATAGATCAACGCGCCGCGCCCGGCTTCGGCAATCATCTGCAGAGAACGACGCATGACCTGCTGGCAATCGCATAACGGAGTACCGAACACATCTCCCGCCAGGCAGTGCGTATGCACGCGCACCAAGATGGGTTCGTCGATGTCCGCCACATCGCCGTAGACAAGAGCAACATGGCTTTCGCCGCCATCCACTTCGCTCTCGTACGCGATCATGCGAAACTCGCCAAACGAGGTGGGCAGCATCGATTCCGCCACCCGATAAATGTTGCGCTCGTTCTGCAAGCGATATCGAATCAGTTCGGCGACCGTCAGCAACTTGATGCCATGTTCTCCGCAGAACTCGATCAGGTCGGGCACGCGCGCCATGGTGCCATCGTCCTTCATGATTTCGCAGATCACTCCAGCGGGAATTAGTCCGGCCATGCGTGCCAGATCGACAGATGCCTCAGTCTGGCCGGCACGCACCAGCACGCCGCCACGGCGCGCCCGCAGCGGAAATACGTGTCCTGGCCGCGACAAGTCCGCAGCTCCCGACTTTGGATTGATGGCAACGCGAATTGTATGCGCGCGGTCGTGCGCGGAGATTCCCGTAGTAACCCCTTCGCGGGCTTCAATACTCTCTGTAAATGCAGTTCCGAAGCGCGATGTATTTTCTTCCGTCATGGGGCGCAGACGGAGGTGGTCCGCGCGATCTTCGGTGAGCGCCAGGCAAATGAGTCCTCGCCCAAAGCGCGCCATAAAGTTAATGGCTTCCGGAGTGACGAACTCCGCAGCCAGTGTCAGGTCCCCTTCATTCTCTCGGTTTTCGTCATCCACCACGACGATCATGCGTCCAGCCCGAAT
This sequence comes from Acidobacteriota bacterium, assembly GCA_021798735.1. GTDB lineage: Bacteria > Acidobacteriota > Terriglobia > Terriglobales > Acidobacteriaceae > JAKAAZ01. Next base: position 1,320 of record JAJZCA010000078.1, read on the forward strand.
TTCTTCCAGAGCGGTCGGAACGTCGACAAAGGGGTTGGGCGCGATCATTGCATTTATTGTACCGACACTACTTGCTCCATTGTCACACGGGATCGGGTAGGAGGCGAGATTACTCCCGCCGTCCTCCCACCCCACCGGACGTGCGGTTCGCATCCGGCGGTACATGGAGCAGACGAGAAGCGCGGCTGCATTGCCAGCAGCGAAACCAGCCCCATACGGTCGAACCATGATTTCGGACAGGCCGCGTTCAAGGCTTCCTCGGACCGGGGCACGTCTGCGCAGTCATGGGATATGAAGAATACGAACCCAGCAGCGCCAGGTTCCACATGCCGATTGTGATCAGCGGCTTCGAGCCTCTCGACATTCTGCAGGGGACACTGATAACGATCCGTCAGTTGGAAACGGAACGGAGCGAAGTCGAAAATCAGTACTCGCGGATTTTGGACCGTGATGCGAACAAGGCAGCGCAAAAGCTTGTGTTCCAGGTCTTTCAGATCGGCGACAGAAAATGGCGCTGCATCGGCACGATTCCGAAGAGCGGCTATCCTCTTCGGCCGGAGTTCGCTGAACACGATGCCGCCAGGCAAAACGGCGATGATCCTCCGATGCACTGCATGCGCGATCCAACGCGCGGAGGAGTGGCGATGACGCTGAATGAGATTGCATCCCTATCCAAGTGGGCATGCTTCTGCGCTAGGATCAGATTCCAGTGCGCGAAAGCGTTCAGGGAGCCTGTGAAATCCTTGGACTCGGTCCATTGTATGTGCGAACGAGGGAAAGCTGGTGGCCATCGTCGCGCCAGAGGCAGCGGAGGCCATTTTGCGCAACATGCAAAGTCATTCGCTAGGTCGTGATGCGAAAATGGTTGGAGAAGTGGTTTCCGAGTACCCTGGCATGGTGCGGATGGAGACATTGGCGGATGGCACGCGAATATTGGATATGATGTTCGGGAAACATCTGCCGAGAATTTTTGTTAGCGACGGCTAGCAACAACGTAGGCACCGCAAAGTCGGAATTGAATCGGCACGCAATCGATAGCGAAAGGCATTTTGACGACGCATACCACGCTCTTCGCCGCCCTGTTCACCGCAGCCGTACTCGGCTTTCGGCACGGCTTCGACTACGACCACATTGCCGCGATCACGGACGTGGTCAGCGTGCAAGCGTCGAAACGTATCGCCATGAAACTCGGCATGGTATATGCTCTGGGCCACGCACTCACGGTAGCTGGCCTCGGCTCCATTGTGATCCTGCTGGGAATCAGCCTGCCCGCCGGCATCGATCGCTGGGCGGAACGGCTGGTCGGTTTCACGCTGCTTCTTCTCGGAATTTACGTTCTAGGCACGCTGGTGTTTCGCCCCGAGGACACGCTGCCGAAGAGCCGCTATATGTTGCTCCACGCCGGCTACCATCGCGCGCGCTTGGTATTCAAGCGGCGCGCAGAAGGGGTGCCCGTCGAAGCCTACGCGCCTCCAAAAAACTTCGATACTCGTTCCGTTTTTGCGATCGGCGTGATCCACGGCCTGGGAGCGGAAACTCCCAGCCAGTTGATGATTTTTCTTCTGGCCGCAAATCTCGGCGGCGCTGCCCTGGGGATGCTTGGCCTGGGCATGTTTCTTGCCGGCCTGTTGACGATGAATGCTGCGATGACCGCATCGGCAGCCGGACTGTATGGCGTATCGCGGCATCGCCCGCAATTTCTACGCGTTGTTTCCGCGCTTACGGCGATCTATAGCCTGGCCATGGGCATTATCTTCCTCGCCGGCCACAGTTCATTTCTCCCAGCGTTGAATTAGCGCGGTTGCCGCACGCCACGTATTAGCAACTGATTCCCGCTTTTGCCAGCGTCGACTTCAGTCCCTTCATACTGATGCGCGTGGAGGCCTCAGGTGTACCCCCACCGCGCCAATGCGTTTCCAGGCTGACGGCATAATGATATCCATCCCGCTTCAACGCGCGGAATTGCCCCACCCAGTCGATCACGCCGCTGCCAACGGGGGCCCACCCGTATCCGCCGCCCGGCTTGCGAACAACGTCTTTGCAGTGGCAATGACCGATGCGTTTTTCCGGCAGAAGTTTGTAGCCGTTCGGATAAGGCGTACTCCCCAGTGCAGCAGCATTCCCCGGATCCCAATTCAGCATGAAGTTTTTGTTCGGAATTGCATGCAGCACAGCCGCCGCCTCTTCCCCGGTTCCCGTATTGCACGACATCTCATTTTCCAGCAGCAGAATCTTGTCGCTCTTTGCGCAGCGTTCCGCAGCCTGGCGCAGCTTGTCATTGATCGCTGCCCGATAAGGCTTCGGGTCGTCCAGCCGCCAAAAATCGAAGCAGCGGATGCGATCCGTTTGAAATGCCTTAGCAAGTTCAATGCAGCGCTCCAGCACTTTCTCCTGTTGCGCGAATCCAAAGTCGGCGCCAAATTGATCGCGACGTTCCGGCGTCTTTGAAACCGGCGCACCCGGCCAATCGACCTTGAAAAGAGGACTTGCGATGTCTGTCACACGCAGCTTGTTTTTCTCTAAAATCTTCCGCGCTTCCGCGATTTCCGCGGAATCGAGGTCCACAATGTTTTTGTTCCACATGCCGCGGATCTCGATCCAATTCAGACCAAAATCCTTCGACGCGATTTCACACGCCCGGCCAAAATCCTGCGTGATTTCGTCATTGATGACAGCAAGTCGAAATGGACAGCTCATACCTGCACTCCTAGCTTGTGGATTAAATAGTCCTTGCTCAATTCCGCGGATTCTTTCGGCGTGCGATTCACGCCAGTCCGCTCTCCATCCAGCTCCACCACGCCCCAGCCTCTGAAGTTGGTGGATCGTAACGCGTCGAAGATCGCGACGAAGTTGACTCTTCCCTGGCCCAGCTCGACAAATTGATAACCGCTCTTTGTCGCCGCCGGCTCAACATCTTTCAGGTGCAGAAACAGCAACCGATCATGATATTTGCGAATGGCTTCCGCCGGATCGCCTCCACCTTGCAGATAATGGCCGGTATCTAACTCCAGTTTGACGTAGCGCGGATCGGCAGCGTCGAGAATTGCGTCCACCTGCTCCGGAGTTTGCCCGATCGAACCCATGTGATTGTGGAAGCCCGTCTGAATGCCATAATCCGCGGCGCGCTTACCAATTTCCGTCAGCAGCATGCCTTCTCGTTTGTAGTCGCTTGAGGTGTACGTTTTCTGCGCGAACGTGCCAATCACCTGCAGATATTTTCCCCCTGCCTGGTGCAGATAGCGGGCGTGCGCGGCGTGAGTCTCCAGACTTTCCTTCTCGACTGCATTGTCCAGCGGAGCATCCCCACTGGACAATGCCACAAACGTTAGCTTGTGCTTGGCCAGCGTGTCTTTCAGTGCATGCGGATCAGGATATTCGCCGAGAACGTTGGCGCGCAGTTGAATGCCTGGATAGCCGACCGCGGAGATATCCGTGATCGCCTGGTTGTCGTTTTCCTTCCAGGTAATCGCGGCGTAGCCAATCTGGATCTTCATCGGTCCGCGATGAATGGGCGTGTCGAAATAGGATAAATCCGCCGGCGGATATAACAATGACGGGCCGGCGAACGCATGCGCAGCGCGCCCCGGAACAGAAACGACCGCAGCCGTGGCACCCAGACCGACTAGAAAATCACGACGTGAATACGACATTCGAAACACTCCTTCTGCGACAAACATTGGCCGATCCTTTATATTATCGCCGCATTCGCAGCATTCGCGAACGTTCCGATGCTTTACTCCCCGAACAGCGACATTTGGTGCTTTCGTTCGCGAACGACGAGCGGTCTGGCGTCATCGAACACTGTTCTTCCATCGCGAGAAATTGAGATGGCCTGCTCACGTGGGATGACCCCGGAAAGATTCCGGTCGTGAAGCGACTGGTTTATTTCGGTGGGCAGTCGAGAATCAGCGCTACATTGGTGACATCTGCCTGTTTGGGAATGGAGATCTCGTACGATTGCGCAACATTTGCATTCTGGATGTCCTTGTGGAACTCGCGTTGCTTGCCATTCTCTTCCCAGATTTGCGTAATCTTCAGATGCTGGCTGGCTGATGGATTTTCCGGGCGAATGATGGCGAGACGAAAATGGTCAATGGCCAACCCCTCAAACTGATAGCGAACGTAAACATGCTCGGTTCCCACAGGCAAATCACGCACGCTGCGATCCACCTCGGGCCAGCGAAGAACCTGCTTGATCGGCTGACCGTCGAGCCACGTCAGCTTCGGATTGTAGGTCCACAAGGTCTTCCACGGGCCATGGCTGCTGGTCGACCAGGCAATGGAGGCTGACCCGGGTCCTTTACGACTTGCCGGCCAGGGAGTTACGCGCCGTATTTCCGCCGTGAATTTGTTGGGCGCGATTCCATCCTTCAGATCGAGAAACCTGCCGCCAACATCGAAACCGCTAAGGTCGCCATGGCCTGCGGCGACTTCAAAAACGACATCTCCCGCTTGCTCGCCGTCGTTGATGACATAGCCCTGGCCATCCTGCGCCACATAGCTGGCGTTTTCAACTTTGGACGCGTATTCGTTCAAATGCGAGGCGCGCACCGGCAGCTCTGTCCTCACATCGTTCCCGGCACGATATTCAAATTGATTTTCTCCAGGCGTCAGCGCAGGAATTGTCCGCGGATTCAACTGAAATATCGTGGTGAGAAACACATTCTGCAGCGACGGCGGCTGATTCGACGACCCGTGCAGTGAAAAGCGAACCAGATACCCATAGGTTCCAGATACAGCATTCCGATGACCCTGCGCGCCCGGCAAATCTGCAGCGTGGATGTTCCATGGCCCATGGAATGGGCCCGCGAGCGACCCACTTTCCGTCCAACTGCGGCCACCGTCCACCGAAGTCTCGGCCGTCACTCTGTCCTCCGCAGCGGGCAGAGACGCCTGCACAGAAAAATGCGCATCGATAATCACGTAGGGAGATGGCATGGAAAAGGTATACGCCGCGTCGTCGCCCTTGCGTGTAAGGTCGCTGGAAATGTCCTTGGGTCGATACTCAATCTTTCCGGTTGCCCAGGTCCGCTTGTCTTTCTCGCTGCGAGGTCCGGCAGACGGCGGCAAACTGAACTGCGCAAAGTCAGGAAGGATCTTCCATTCTTTGCCGTCGTAGGTGTACGGCAGGTAGAAGGTGCCCGCAGGAGTGGGACGATAATAGCGGATCATTCGCTCGCCGGGTCGCAGAACAAAGTTCTGGGTGTGGCCCTCCGGATAGCGACGATACGCATAAAGATAATTGTCATTGATCGAGGTATACAGCTCGGCGAGACCCTTCATGTCTCCCGCGCGAACATCCGCCGGATACCACGGGTAGTCGACGGTCTTCGGATTCGATGTCGTCGGCCCAGTGACATTCTTCGTGATGATGCTGCCGTCGTGTTCCAACTGCCAGACAGAAGCAACATCACGCTGCTTCAACGGCCCAGTTCCGATCGGGTTATAGCCCAGTTCATCGGAGTCGAACATGTGATACGCGCCGTCGTAATACACCTCCGCTACGGTATGCCCGGTAAGGAACCACACGCGTGAATGCTTGAATCCTCCAGCATCGTAGGTGGCCGCCATCAGCGGTCCATCCTGATAGCAAAGCCCATATCCATAACTGTTCAGCAGCTTGATAGGATCAAGCACCTGCCCCACTGGCTCTTCGTACGCCCATCCAGGAATGTGATAGAACATTCCCGGCTTCACGAATCGGCCATCGGTCAGGTAGAAGCGCCAGATTGCCTCGGCCTTTTCGCGGTCTGTTTCGGCGTTGTATTGCCGATAAATTCCCTGCACCAGACGCGCCATATTGCTGGTGTCCACCTGACCCACCTTGGCGATCTCCGGCGAATACACCTGCGCCCGCAGGCGCGGCGAACCCGTGGAAATCAACACCGCAGTCACTAGCGTCAAGACGAATTTCTTTTGCATCGGTCAATTCCTTTTCCAGTATGCGCGATTCTTATTGCAGGTTCACCGTCTGTTGAACACTTTGCCCGCTCATTATGTCGCGAACGTCAATGGTCCACTTGCCGGGCGCATCGTTCGCGGCAAACGGAATCGACCTGACTCCCGCACCTTGCCGGGCGATGACATTCCCAGAGTAAAAGTCCTGGCGATTTCCCTGCGGGTCGAAAACCTCAACATGAAAGATGCTCAGGTCTGCCTGCGACGGAGCGGCATGGATGGCGATATTGGCAATCGTTCCACGCTGCACCTGCTCCGGAACCGAGACTTGCATCGCTGGCAATGAAGTGTCACTGGCCGCCAGGATGGTCGGATCATACGGGCCGACTGTCAGGGTCAGTTCCTTCTTCTGCCCTAAGTCCTTGCCCGTCATGGTGTCGTACAGGTACATCGTGTTCGGCAGATGCAGATGAACTGTCGTGGATTTGGCAAACCGCTCGTTCGAGCGGAAATCCGCCGGCCCCAGTTCATCCACTCGCAGTTGCGGATTCGACTGCAACGCGATGATCCGTACTCCACCATTGGCATAGACGTGCGCGTCAATCCCCACCACGGAGTGGCCTTGTGCATCCTCCACGGAGAAAGCCGGACGAACATCGTTCGAACGCAGCAGTTGCTCGATCAACTGATGAACGGGTCCTTCTTTTCCCTCCAGTCGGTTTTGCAAGTAACTGATGATATCTACATTCAGCAGAATCGCCTTGCCTTTTCCAAAAGTGTGAACGTTCACTTGCTCCGTGTTCGAACCGGCAAACATATCGGCAAGCAACGACGCAGGCAGTTTGCGACTATGTTCGTCGTAGGTTCCGGGAATTCCGTCGGCAATGGCCACGCCGCCTTGCGCGACAAATTCGCGAATGGCATTCGCCTCAGCTTTCGATAGCGAACTGGACTCGGGGAGCACCAGCACATGATAGCCACCCTTCAGCAGATCGCCTTGCTCCACCTGGTCATAGGAAACGAAGTTCGGTTGCAATCCTTCATCCTCAATCAAATTGCACCAGGATTCGCGCAGCCTCATAAAGTCGTTCGTCGAGCGCTCATAGGCAGGGCTACGGGTCATCCACGCGTCGCCGTCCGGACGCCGTTCGAGCATCCACTGAGTACGCATGCTGGGCTGCGAATAGTGAATCGCAATCGTGTTATTCACCGGATGACTATTGATGATCAGCGCTCCTTCGCCATCACGAATCGCCTTGTAGAGCTCGCCAGCCTGCTTGCCAACATCGCTCGGCTGCCCATCTTTCTGGACGTACTTTTCCCCTTCATCCCAGATGATCAAACCGCGATTGCCGTGCAGCAATTCATACCAGACACGTTGCCGCTCGCGGTCGCCGGCTGCAAAGCTGGTGCTCAGTATCGCCATGTTGGGATTGAGCGAGTGAACGATGTCCACACTGCGACCTATATCGTACGGCTCAATGGCGTTGAGTACTTTCGAAATGCGGGAGTAGTCATATCCACCCCATCCCGGCATCTGGCCGCCGCCAATGTTCACGTAGGCTTGCGGGTCCGCTTCGTGGATTGCATCCACTCCCATCTTCAGGGCGTCCGCATACGAAATATCCATCCACTCTTTCAAGTCCGCCCACGCAGCGTAATTGCCGTCTGTCCGCTTCATGGCCTGATTGGTCGTTAGTGGCATCACGAGATTCCAATTGGTGAAGTTCGTACCCCACTCCTGATTCAACGCGCCCAGGCTGCCGTATTGCGTCTGCAGCCAGCGCCGCATCGGCACCAGCGACTCGTCGGAGAAGTCGAAGTCCCACGCAGCTTCCAGTTCGGCAATGCCGGACTCATCCGCCAGGCTGTAGAAGTATGGACGATAGGGCGCAAGACGTTCTGCAGTGGCAACTCCGCGATCATGCACCTTCTTGCGCCAATATGGGTCCCAGAAGCTGGGGTGACGCTTGAAGGCTGCCAGGCTGTTCGGATCTTCCTGATATAGTTTCTTGGCCTGTATGAAGGACCATCCCACCGGACGGTCCGGACGCCAGCGATGATATTCGGAATAATAGTCGGTGGCGAGACTTTCCGAATACCACCGCATGTTGTTGTCGATCAAGAAATCCGGCAACGCAACATTGCGGCTGGAATAGGTCGCTCCGTTGATCCCCAGCTTTTGCAGGTCGGGAATAAGATTCGCCGGGTAGTTCTGCCACATCATGACGACGTAATCCTTCCACCCGGTGAAAGGCGGCTGTGCAACAAAGTCTGCCTCCGCCGATTCACTCCGGTTGTACGGCGCCCCCTTGATGTCTATTCCATTCAGCGTCAGATCGACGTGAAGATGGTTCTTCATGGCGACAGCCAGCGACATGTCGATCGGAAATGTAATCTCGGTCTCGTCCAGCAGATCGGCCGGCAGGGTCTTATCTTCCACCGTGCGGCCCAGGCTATCGGTCCATAGAACGCGTAGGCTCGCGTGGCCGGTAAAGCCTTGGCTCAAGCGATACACCACCGGTACCTCACCCGTCCGCGCCAGCGTGACGGAAGGCAGGATGAGTTTCGACGGCCTCCGGGCATCGCCGGATGTGTTCACTGTAGTGGCACCCGGGGCAGCAAAGGCGGGAATCGCAATCGCCAGCATCACAGTCGCAAACGTCAAGGATTTCTTCGTCCAGTTCATCCTAGCCTCCTCAAAAATCACCTTGTGCGGGCGGGTGAGTGCTGCTGCAGACCTCAACCAGCCCAACGATCTGGCCCAGACTGTTGCGTACCGGCGCCAGCACTGAAATCATTCCCGACTTCTCCTGGACCGTGACGGGGTTCCCGGTTGTCAGAACCTGCCGCATGGGTGCCGGCATCGCTTGTTCTAAATCTCCAAATTTCCAGAATTGGGTCAGGTCATGTTGGTTGAGAATCACCAACTGGATGTCCTGGGTGGTAGGCACCGGCATCCACAGATTCACATCGACCGGAAAGGGCGCAATCATCGCCAGTCGAATCAGCGTCTTCTTAGTTTGAATAAATTCCGGGGCGTTCACGTCATAGTTGTCACCAGCCGCCCAGGGATCGTGCGGATCAGGATGCAGCATATAGTGCAGTGCGCGGGCGGTCACAATATGCTGGCATACGTCGCCGTCGATCATAATGGTCGCGACCCGCGCGATCTCATCCAGAGCCTTTTGCTGTGTGGTGGAAATGGCTGCACTCGCCGCGGGAGCGGCGGTCTGCGCACTGGGAACGGCTGCGTGGGCTGAAAAGACGGCCAGTTGCAGGCCCAGAAGAAGCGAAACGAATGGCTTCATTCGACACCCCCAGAAGACTTCAATGCAAATTCATGGACGCGTTGCCACGCATCCGGCTGCGGAGTAGGAAATTGCGCTTCGTACGGCTTCAGCGCATCGCTCAGATCGGTATTGTCCCAATCGAGGGGCTCTCCCGGCGGCGGCGGCGAGGGCGAATGCCTCCACTCGGAAAGCGTCATGTGATCGAACAGATGCACCACCTGCGCCTGGACCGCCTCACGATTGCCCTGCTTCGCTTCCGCTTCCAAGAGATCGAGATCCTGGACCGCATTCCGCTGCAACTTTAAACGAATGCTTGGAATGGGTCCTTCGATCCCAAAACGCTCGCCGGAATAGACCAGCGTCTCCGTGCCGCCGTTGGCGAGCGCCTGAAATGGATAGGGCCCTGGACTGACCGCCAACCAGCGCTCAAAGCCGCTGAACCCGAGAATCCAAGCATGTAGCGGCTCAAATGTGATAGCTGTGGAAACATCCTGGACCGGCGGCGTTCCTCCATAGTTCCACATGATGTCACCCTGTTGTTTGAGCGCGGGAACTTGATTCAGATACCACAAAATAACGTCGCCGCCTGTGCACCACGCATGAATCGCGTTTTTCAGCACATGAAACTGCCGGTTCATCATCCAGCTCACGTCCGCGCGCAGGATGAAATGAACTGGAGTGTCCGCAGGCAAAGCTTTCTTCAGAAGATCGCTATAAATGAGGAAGTAGCGCATGTCCTTGGGGAACCGCTGCTCATCGCCGTCCCATTCAAATCCCTTGTAGCGCTTCTTCTGGTTGAAGAAGACTTCGAAATCCGTGCTCGTCCATCCCTTCTCGCGGAAGTGACGTTCCATCTCCCCGACAACATTGGTAAATTCCGCCTGATACCCCGGTTCTCCCCACCACAGGTAATTCGCGGGCCAAGTCGGATTGATAGGCAGGTACATGAAGGAAATCGGATGCGGCCCGCGCCGGGTACCCGCAAATGCGGAACCGTCCAGCACTGGCCCAAATAGCCGGTCGAACTTGTCCCAGCTCGCAATGTGTTTCTGAGTGCCCGTGCCCGCCAGCTCCGGAGCAAAACCTGACTCCATGTCCCCGGAATGACCGTAGCCAAGAACTCCATAGCTGGTGCGGTTCTCATCGAAGATCCGGTAATACTGCTGGATCAGATGAAACTTCTCATCTTCATTCGCTCGACCCGACCCCGCCAACGCCTTAGGATATTGCGCTTGCAGCCACCCGTCGCCGTAGGAATTCGAGTTCACATCGATCACATCCTGCGCGGGTATCTCCGCGGGCAATACAGAAATGGTGAAGTGGACGCTCCTCCGGGCCACGCCGTCCACAAGTCGCGCGCGGCCGCGATACACCCCGGGCTTGGTGTTCGGAGCGATCCAGACATCCACCCAGAATGCGCGCACTTTTTGTCCTTGGATCACATTCCCCGAATCGGGCATTTGAAAGCTGTAAGGGAGTTGCACCGGAATCAGCGCGTCCGGGTAATAGTGCTTGTCGGGGGTGTTGAAGTGGAACCACTCACGATACACATCCACCGGTTGCGAGGATTGAACGGAGAGTTTGCAGGCGCTGCATGGGCGGTCTGACTTTACGACTAGTTGAAAGGAAACATAGCCGCCGCGAGCAGCAGCAAGCTGGATCGAATGGTCCCAGCTTGCCCCGGCAAGATCGCTCACTACGATACTTCCAAAAGGATCGGGCCTGTGATACGCGGATAGGACCAGCAGGTCGGTTGCCCGGCAGCAACCGAGGAAAACAAACAGCAGCAACAGCACGCTTGCACTGAACCTTCTCATGCTAGTGTTCTCCGGGCAGAAAACTTCTCAATGACGGTTACAATTTCAGACGCTCATCACTTCTACAAATAGACTTCTGCATGGGGAAGAATCCGGTACATCTGTTCTCCACACAAATCGCTAGCGACTGGCGATCTACTTGCCGGGATCAATCACGTCGCCATGCAGTTCAAATCGCGGTCCAATGTAGTCCGGCTCAATCTGGACGGCCTGCGCCATCAGCTTGCGCGCCTGCTCCATATTGCCTTGGTACTGCTCAACCAGGCCCTGAAGATAATACGACCGGGCTCGATACCGGGGGTCTGCAGATTCATGCCGCGACTCCGCCACTGTTTGAAACTGTTTGACCATCGCGGCCGCTTCCTTCTGACGACCCAGGCGATCCAAAGAGAAAGATCGG
>JAJZCA010000079.1 GCA_021798735.1 Acidobacteriota bacterium
GGAGTCGCACATTCTTCGGCTCGCGTTGAAAGCAGAGCTCAGGCTCTATGTTTCTCCGCCAATTCTGCGGGAATACTCCGAAGTTCTCGCCCGGGCCAAATTTCGCTTGACGAAGGGTGCGCAGCAGCAAATCGTCGAAGGGATTCAACGCGCGGCCATCGTCGTTGCGCCCAAGCCGCACCTTCATGTCTGCTCCGATCCTGAAGACAACATGTTCCTGGAATGCTCGGAGACAGCCCATGCCGACTACCTGATTACTGGCAACCTGCGCCATTTTCCAGCGACGTGGAAATCAACTCGCATTGTTTCGAGCCGCCAATTTCTTACTTCCATTTAGGGTGTCTTGGATTCACTCGTAGCTCCGCACCCACTCCACAATGCTGCGAACGGCCACGCCAGAGGGCCCCTTCGCGATCCATGGCTTCTGCTCTTCCACCCAGGCGACGCCGGCAATATCAAGGTGCAGCCACGGCGTTTCGTCGGCAAATTCCTTCAGAAACATGGCCGCTGTAATCGCGCCGCCATAGCGGCCACCGGTATTCTTGATATCTCCAATATCGGAGACGATCATCTCGCGATATTCGTCTTCGAGCGGCAAGCGCCAGAATCTCTCGTTGGAAACTGCCAGCGCCTTCTTGAAGTGTTCATAGCTGTCTTCATCGTTCGCGAATACGCCCGCGTTCACCATGCCCAGCGCCACCACGCACGCCCCGGTCAGCGTGGCCGCATCGATCAAATGCGTGGCGCCCAGTTGCTTCGCATAGTGCAGCCCATCGGCCAGCACCATGCGGCCTTCGGCGTCGGTGTTCAGCACCTCAATCGCTTTGCCGGACATCGCAATCGCAACATCCCCCGGCTTGTAGGCCTTGCCCGACGGCATATTTTCCGCCGAACAAACAATGCCGATCACGCGCACCTTCGGCTTTAGCTGCGCAATCGCGCGCATCGCGCCAATCATCGCCGCGCCACCCGCCATGTCGTACTTCATCTTCTCCATACCTTCGGAAGGCTTGATGGAAATACCGCCGGTATCGAACGTAATTCCCTTGCCCACCAGCGCCAGCACCGGACCGTCTTTCGGCGCATCCTTGGGCTCATAGCGCATCACGATCAGCGCCGGCGGCTCGTCAGAGCCCTGCGCCACCGCCCAGAAGGCACCCATCTTCAGCTCTTTGATTTTGTCTGTGCTGTACACCTCGCATGGCAATCCCTGCTCTTTGCACATTGCGGCGGCCCGCTCGCCCAGCATCGTCGGCGTCAGCCGATTCCCCGGCTCGTTCACCAGCGCGCGAGTAAAGTTCTGCGACTCGCCCAGAATCACGCCCTCTCGAAACGCGGCCTCCACCGCTGGCTTGTCCGCTCTTCCCGTGGCCACCACAGTAAATTGCTCGATGGAGCGATCTTTACGATCCGATTTATACGTATCCGGATCGAAGTCGCCCACAAACGCGCCCTCCACCGCTGCGCGCGCGACTCCTGCCAGATCCAGCCCGTCGTGTTCCGGCAGGACGAATGTAACCTGACGGATGCTGCGCGGCTTGGCAAACCGAACCGCGGCTCCCGCAGCCTTGCGAACTTCAGCCGGCGATAGCTTCGCAGCCTTTCCCGCGCCGACAATCAAGAGCCGCTTGGCTTTCAATTCCGCTGGCGCGTACAGCAACAGCGTTTCGCAGACGGTGGCGGAAAACTCCCCGCTTTGTAATGCCGGCTTGTCAACGCTCGCGACTGCGGAGTCTCTGGTCAGCAGAATCGGCTTCGCTATAGCATTCTTTTCTTTAGAAGTGGAAGCGTCCGCGGCCAGCACAACCAAAAGTTCGGCCTGGAGAGACTCGATAGATTCAAATTTCAGCTCAGTTTTCATTCAGAATTCAAGTTCCTTTCAAAGTTTCTAGAGCCTGCAAAAATCAACCATGTGGGTGCCCCAGGTCTCGATTTTGAGACCTGGGATCCTCCCGTTCTGTCGCCGCAGTGACCCGCGTTGGACGAAATCGCGCGGTCACAATCCTGGCTGCGATTCTTCTTCGTTGCCTGCTAGGCATTGCGCCGTTTACTGGCGGCGATGGCCGACCGAGCATCGCGATCATCCTCACGGCGTCGCTCCGTCTCCCGCTTGTCCCAGGTTTGCTTTCCCTTGGCCACAGCGAGTTCACATTTCACGCGCCCATTTCGAAAGTAGAGACGCGTCGGAATCAGCGTCAGGCCCTTCTGCTGTACCTTGCCCAGCAGCTTGCGCACTTCCTCGCCATGCAGCAGCAGTTTGCGCGTCCGCATCGCATCATGGTTGGTATAGCTGCCGTGGGAGTAAGGCCCAATGTGCAGATTCAGCAGAAACGCTTCCCCATCCTTGACCAGTCCATAGGCATCGCGCAAATTCGCCTTGCCTTCGCGGATTGACTTGACCTCCGTCCCGCGCAGCACCACGCCCGCTTCAAACTTTTCCAACAAAAAATAATTGTGGCCAGCCTGGCGGTTCTGGGCCGCGTCTCTCTCGCCGGAGGCCACAGGATCACGCGGCTTGGGCTTTTTCGGCGGATTCGGGACCAGATTGGTAGTTGGACGTGGCATGATTGGACGTTTTCCGCTTCAGGCAAATGCGAAGAAGGCTACCTGCACAACAGGCTCTGTCCATCCAAGGGTGTCGGGAGCCGGGCTCGAACGCTTCGACGCAGAAGGAGTCGCTGCAATTTCTCATGCTAGCACGCAAAGCAAGGCGGCAACTGCATTGGGAAATACTCGGATCGAGCCCAGGCCACCCCCATGTCCCGATGGTATATTGATGGTAACGGCCCGCTGCATTGGCTCGAGCAAAACAGTCGACGCTCGTTCGGGTTTATCGAAAGTGCCGGGATGCGCCGAATTCATGCCTTTGTCCTTTTATCTTTCTCGCGATCGGAATTTGGATATCGCCGCAAGTCCGTACCTGCTTGTATGTCCGACTGATGCTCCGTCGCGCCCTGTGAATCCCAGGCTGCTCCTGTCTCGCTACTCGCGCCGTTTCGGCTGGTTTTTCCTTTTCATAATTGCATTCGCCGTCCAGGGAGCGTTCTCTCCCCTGCACGCGAACTCGGCGAAAAAATATTTCAAGCAGGGCAAGAAGGCCGAGATTCGCGAAGATTACATCACTGCCTATCAGGATTACCGGCAAGCCTGGCTGGCGAAGCCCAAGGACATGGAATACAAGGAGTCCTACGAACGTCTCCGCTTCCAGGCTGCGGCACAGTATGTAGACCTGGGAAAAAAGCTGCGCGATCAGGGACAGCTGAACGATGCATTGACGGACTTCCTTCGGGCCCTGGAGATCGATCCCACGTATGAGGCGGCGCAGCAGGAAGCGCAACGCACGCGCGCAAAGATCGATGGAGCGAATGCGCCGCAGGCTCAATCGGACCACTCTGGCGTCACCTCCGCCAGAAACCAGCGGGAGCTTCAGGCTCTGGGCGGTCCATTGCAATTGAAGCCGCTCTCCGATGCGCCCATCACCATCCACATGGTGGAGGACACGAAAGTCATTTACAAGACGATCGGCAAACTGGCCGGCATCAATGTATTGTTCGATCCCGACTACACCTCAAAACGAATCCCCATCGATCTGGATCGAGTCACGCTTTCCGACGCTCTCCGGAGCGTCGCTTTCGTCTCGAACACGTTCTGGCGGCCGGTAACCTCTGACACCATCTTTGTCGCCGCCGACACGCGCACCAAGCGCACGGAACTGGAAGCCCAGGCGGTGCAGACGTTTTATTTGGGAAACATCACCCAGGCCAACGATCTGAACGAAGTATTGAATGCTGTGCGCAACTTAATGGACACCACGGTGAAAATGCAGGCGGTGCCCAGCCAGAACGCCATCGTGATGCGCGGCACTCCGGACCAGTTGCTGTTGGCCCAGAAGATCATCGACGATCTGGACAAGGCCAAGCCGGAAGTAGTGGTCGATATTGCGGTCCTGGAAGTCAACAAGGACCTGCTGCGGAATATCGGACTGCAATTGCCCGGTTCCATCGGTGTGCAACTGCAAAGTTCGACCGCGAACTCTACGACGTCAGGCATCAACTCCACACCGAGTGTCACAGGCACGACCACTACGGGTGCCGGCTTAGAGCTCAACGACCTGGGCAACCTGAACGCCACCAATTTCGGCATCAGTATCGGTACAGCCACGTTGAACATGCTCCTGACCGACTCCGACACGCGCGTCCTGCAAAACCCGCAAATTCGCGCGGTCGATGGCGAAAAGGCCACGCTGAAGATCGGATCGAAAGTCCCCATTGCCACCGGCTCTTTCTCGCCCGGCGCAGGAATTGCTGCTGCCGGCATCAGTCCCCTGGTCAGCACCCAGTTTTCTTATATAGACGTCGGCGTGACGATCGACATGCAGCCGACCATTCACTACGACGGCGACGTTTCCATGAAGCTCCACATCGTCGTTTCCAACATCACCAGCTACAGCAACCTGGGTGGAATTGAACAGCCAGTCATCGGACAGCAGGACTTGCAGCAGGTTATCCGCATGAGAGAAGGCCAGGCCAACCTGCTCGGCGGCATTCTGCAACACTCTGAAAGTCTGACGGTCGGCGGCACGCCGGGGCTGGGCGAAATCCCCCTGCTCAAATATCTGTTCAGTTCCCAGCAGACGGAAACGGTAAATGACGAGATTGTTTTCGTTCTGATTCCGCATCTGGTCCGCGGCATTGACTTGAGCCCGCTCAACCTGCGCACCATCGACACCGGCACAGGTTCCAACGTAAGTCTGCGCGAGGTTCCACAGTCTCAGGATGTTTCTTCCGCGGTCATCACTCGCACCGGCCGCTCACCGCTCGCCTTTGAGCCGAGCACACCGCCCGCCGGCGCGGCAGAAGCGGCCAATCAGGCCGTCTCGCAGATGGCGCAGAACATGCAGCATGCAGGAGAGAATCCCGCGCCTGCAGGTGCAGGGACTTCCCTCACACTTTCTTTTTCTCCACAACAGAGTGTGCATAAAGTCGGAAGCACCTTCCAGATGCAGATGGATCTCTCCGGCGGTCATGACGTTTTCTCCGTGCCGATGCAGTTGCACTACGATCCCAAGGTGCTCGAGCTGATCAATGTCGATACCGGCGATCTGCTGGCGAAAGATGGCCAGACCACCGCGACCGTACATCGAGATGAGGGCAATGGCGACGTCACCATCAGCACCTCGCGGCCGCCTGGAGTCAAGGGCATCACCGGTGACGGAAATCTCTGCACCCTGACCTTTTTAGCGAAGGCCCCCGGCGACGCCACCGTGCAGGTCACAAAAGCTGCCGCGCGCAACAGTGCGCAAGCCATCCTGCCCGTGCTTGCCAGCTCCCCAGCCATCGTCCATGTGCAGTAAGCTGGAAAAGTAGGGAGCGTTTCGCAATGGAGTTGAATATGACGGGCGCGAATCGCCGAAACCTGAGGGACACGTGGGTGCCCCAGGTCTCGATTTTGAGACCTGGGATTTCGCCGAGTCATGCGGCAGCGCGGGGGCGCGAACAGGGATTGACCCTGGTCGAGCTGATCGTCACCGTCGCCATTCTCGGCATTCTGGCCTCGGTGGCTTATCCGATCGCGCGATTCCAGATCCAGCGGCAAAAGGAACAGGTCCTTCGCGACGATCTTTGGACCATGCGACATGCCATCGATAAATACAAAGACGCGGCGGACCGGCACGCGTTTGAAACTTCAATCGACAGCAATGGATATCCACCCGACATGGATACCCTGGTCAACGGCGTGGATGTACAAGGTAAGAAAGTGAAATTTCTGCGTCAAATCCCTGTCGATCCCATGACGGGTAAAAAAGACTGGGTGCTGCGCTCCATGCAGGACGATCCGGATAGCGACACTTGGGGCGGGCAGAACGTGTTCGACGTGCACTCGGCCTCCGACGGCACCGCACTGGACGGGACGAAGTACAACACATGGTAGCTGGGAGACAATCGACGTTGGGCCAATTCCGCGCCATGCTTTTTAAAACACGGCACTGGAATCCATTGCCGAATGCTCGACAGTCCCATCGGCAACAGCGCGGCTTCACGCTGGTGGAGCTGATGGTCGTGATGGCCATCATCGCAGTTCTGATGGCGGTCGCCGTGCCCAGCTTCATCTCCGCGATTCGCAGCGCCAAAGAAGCGGCCCTGCGCGAGGACCTGCATACCATGCGCGACGCTATCGAACAGTACACTGAAGATAAAGAGGCAGCTCCGCAGTCCTTGGACGATCTGGTGCAGGCCGGTTATCTGAAGGCGCTTCCCGTTGACCCCATGACCCACAGCAACACCACCTGGACCGCGGACCAATCGGACTCCTACAGCAGCGTGGATCAAACTCAAACCGGCATTGACGATGTCCACAGCGGTTCCGATCTGGTCGGCAGCAACGGTGAACCCTATTCGCAATGGTGACGGAATCTGAAAGACTGACACCGTGACCGATCCAGACAAAACTTCCAGCCCGCAACCCAGCCAGACGGCCGTCTACCGGCGTTATCTACAACTGCAGTCCATTCGAACCGACCGATTTCCCAGCGCTTCCGGCGACCTGGCAGGACGCCTGATCGCTTGCGTCGGATTTGCTCTGGAAGGCGCGGAACTGGCGCTCGCCACCACCATTTCCGCCGGCGCCTTTCTTGGCATCGATCCCTCCTCGGATCATCTGAAGGCAGCCGTGCGCCATGGCTCCTGCAACTTTATGGTGAACACGCTGGATGAGTCGCTGCGGGTGTTGAAGAATGAATTGCGCAAAAAAAATGCCCTGTCTGTCGGCCTGCTTGGGGACCCATCGGCGATCTTGCCCGCCATGGTCGAGCGCGGCGTCCAGCCAGACCTGGTGGCCGACACCGCCTCATCTGACAACGTCGCCGCTGTCAGCCGCTGTCGCCCGTCGCTACAGCAACTCATCGAGCGCGGAGCAGGAAGCATAGACACACCAGCCGCAAAGCTTTCCCCAGCCGCCGGTCTCGTTGAAGTCGTCTGGACAGCATCCAGCATGGCAGACCTGCGGCACATGGACACGCTTGCGCTGCAGCAATTGCCGCCCGACGACACCATCCGCCGCCGGTGGCTGCAGCAAGCCCCCGGCTGCTTCCATCGCCAGCGTCCATTGCAGCGCGTTCTGGATCTGCTGCCCGAAGAACTGACGCGGCTGCTGAATGCCTTCCAGAATGCAATCGCTACCGGCAAGCTTCAATCGCCCGCTGCCGTCACCTGGCAGTCCGAAGACGCATCGAAGCAATCGATCGCGTTGTAGCGGCCCTCAACAGCAAGCGGCAGGATTAGGTCGATTCCGTGCTCGCCTTCTTCGCCGCCTCCGCGATTCCATGGATCGCTTTCCACAGCGCCGAAATGCCGCGCCCATCTTTCGCCGAGCAGACCAGAATCTCGTCCGTCTCCAGCGCTTCGCGCAACCGCTTCGTCGCCACCACCCGCTGATTCCCCGACAGCTTGTCCGCCTTGGTGCCCACGATAATTCGCGGACGATGAATGCTGTCCAGATACTCAGCCAGCATCATGTCCCCGGGTTGCGGCGGCACATTCATATCCACCAGGCAAACGCAGGCCGCCAGAGTTTCTCTTTCCGCCAGATATGGATTGATAAACGCCGGCCATTCGGCGCTGATCGAGCGCGAGATTTTTGCATATCCGTAACCGGGAAGGTCCGCCAGAACCAGTTCCGGCCGAGGCTGCGACAGCGCATGCAGCGCAAAAAAGTTGATCGCTCGAGTCCGTCCTGGAGTGGACGAGACCCGCGCCGCCGGCTCGCCTAACAATGCGTTGATCAAGCTGGATTTGCCGACGTTTGAGCGACCCAGAAAGGCAATCTCCGGCGCAGAGGTCGCCGGAAATTGCGCGGCGCCGGTTGCCGACAACAAAAAAGTCGTTTGATAGCGAAACATCGTAAGATCCCCTGAACTTCCTGTTGCGGCACTCACAGCACGTTCATGGTGGATGGGATGCGGGTGCCCCAGGTCTCGATTTTGAGACCTGGGTCCTGGCGCAGCGAAATGTCATGGGTGGGATAGAAGGATGCCCGTATCGCAGCCGCATCCCCTCAACCCGCCGGCACTTTCTGCAACGGGGTCGGATCGTGGGCGCGCAACTCAGCAACAATTTCCGCCGCCGCCTCTCGCGCCAAATCGTCCTTCTCGCGCGGAAATGAAATCGCTCCCACCCGCGCATGTCCGCCGCCGCCGTGGCGTTCGCAAATCACCGCCAGATTCACCATCTGCTCCGCCGGAACGCGCGCCCATGGGTTGGAGCCGACCGCGATCTTGGTGCGAAAGCTCGACCGGCTCAGGCCAATGCTGTACGTCGCCTCGGGATGAAGATAGTACGGAATAAATTTGTTATAGCCTTCCAGCGGATGGTCCGTAATGTCGAAGTAGATGGTCCCCTGCTCGCACGAGGAGCGTTCCCGAATCAGTTCCATCGCCTGATGATGGCGTTCCAGCAAGCCAGGAATCAGGTCGCGCACAAACGGCTGGTCCAGCACCTCCGCCAGGCTCATCTCCGTCAACAACGGAATCAATCTGGGAACAAACCCCGGGTCCTGCGCCGATTCAATCGCCATGGTCAGCTTCATGGCCGGCTCCGCCATCTCCACCGCGCTCTGCGCGCTCTCATACTGCGCCCCATCCACAATGTCGGCCCAACGGATCAGCTCCGACACCGGCGCGGCGTCAAATCCAAAATGCGTTGCCGCAATGTGCGCGATCAACCCGGTACAGGAAACATAATCAGGATCGTAAAATTTTCGCTCGCGAATCTTCGCGTCCTTCTGCCCGGCCAGAAAATGTCGATGGTCTTCCGGCGTCAGGAACGCGCTCAGGTGATGGTCGAACCACCAGGCAATCGCCGGGGAGGAAGAATATTTGAAATCGACAATGGCATTCTCATCGCCGGTAAATTCCTTTTCGTCAAACAAGGCGCCGGCGCGGTGGACCAGTCCGCGGAATTCATAGTCCGCGCCCGCGGCGATGCGTTCGCGATGAAAACGCGCGAACAGCGAGGCCGAACAGGCCCCATCGAAACATTTATCGTGATAAAAAACGCGTACTTTCACTTGTGAGCGACCACTCCATTCGCAACCGTCGGATGGCAACAATATCCAATTAGGCTGAATCAACTAGCATTGCTGGCATTCGGCGATATGTCAAGCGAGCAGACCTCCGGTGATGGGTCAATTTCGATCCAGCATCGAAAACAGCACATGTCCGATTAGCCCGTTATCCGGCAATCTGCCGAGGTAAAGCGTCCATCCGAATCGCTCGATGAGTGCCTTGCCCTGTTGTCATCAGTTGAGAACACCTGAGCTGCTGGCTTCCGAGAAGCCGACTTCACAGGACTAATCCTGTAGAAGCAACCCACCGGAAACTATGAGGGAGCCTCGCTGCCGAGGCCACAGCCACCGTTTCGCCATCGCATGTCCTTTAGGGCGCCGTTCGATGGATCCACTTCAATTCCGGCGCCAAGTACCATGCCCCAGAGGATCAGACCGTAACCGAACTGCGCTGCAAAGATAAAGAAGTCTTCTTCCGATTTGAAACCAGACCTATAAGCAAACCGTGAGCCGTATGATTTGATGCTAGATCGTGCGCCAATCGTCAGGTCCGGGAACTGCTGCTTGAAATAGTCCGTTAGAGTATGCGTGCTCGGGTCCTGGATTTGATATGCCGATGCAAAAAAGCGATGGTTTCGCGTGAGAATCTTCTTCATCTCTCGGTAATAGAGAGCGTGTGCTAACTTCTCGCCGATAGTCTGTACCGCCTCGTTCATGGTGGGCTTACGGGCTAGTGATATCGCGACAGGGGCGGGTGCAAAGAGCCGCCCAACACGGTAGACGGGCTTCAGCGTTGTGACGTCTGGTAGCGCCTCCGGATACCGCTTCCTTATCTCTTCTCCGAGATGCAGTAACCGATCCCGATCTTTGGCGGTTCGGTTTGCCTCGTTGAAGTCGAGGAGCATCGAGTAGTAACCGAAGATCGTGTCGTGCCTCGAAGTTCCGTTGTTGCATTGGCTGCAAGACGGAAACTCAAACTGGTCCGGCCAAAAGCCGACCGGAAAGCACGCTTTAGGCGGTATGTGATCCAACGTCGTTGCCGGCCTAGTCCCGCCGCAAAAGCAGCAAAGGGGATGCTCCATGAGGAAACGCTTTTTTCTGCTGACCCTTGACATGTCATCATCATGGAGCGCCGAAGCAACCAAGTGCAACCGCTTGGCGGGTGGCCCATATCTGATTCTTCCTCAGATTTGAGGGTGCCCCAGGTCTCGATTTTGAGACCTGGGATCGCAAGCCCCCTCCCAGTCACGAATTGCACCAGATAAACGTTGATGTCGTCCCGAATGTTTCTCAATTGACGCCCAATCGCCAAGTCACTCAATTAGGAAGCGCGATAGCCGATAAGTCGCTAATCGAACGAGTGACCCTTTCGGGCATGACAGACTGAATACGATGTATTTGGGAAAGGTCTCGCTCGCAGGGAGTTCAAACTGACCCACTACCGGCCGCGCGAGGAGGTGGGGACCCGCTTGATCTCATACAGGTTGGGCCATAGCTTTCCCGTGACGAACAGTCGGTCATGCTGACTGTCGTACGCAATGCCGTTCAGCACGGCGTTGTCGTTCTGTTGCACGGACGGAGGGCGAAGTCCGGACAGATCGATCCACTCGATCACTTTGCCGGTGGCGGGCGAAATTCTTGCAATTCGATTCGTTTCCCAGACGTTGGCATAAATTTCGCCATGGATGTATTCGAGTTCGTTCAGATTCATGACCGGCTTGCCGCCCGCCGTTACGTGAATCTCGCCCACTGGCTTGAACGTGGAGGGGTCCAGCAGGTGCAGCACGGAGGTGCCGTCGCTCAGAATCAAGTGGCGGCTGTCGCGCGTGAGCCCCCAGCCTTCCCAGGGATAGGTGAAGGTCCGCAGTATCCGAAAGCTGAAGCGGTCATAGACGAAGCCCAGATGCGACTGCCAGGTCAACTGGATCAAGTTGCTCTGCCAGTCCGTGAGACCTTCGCCGAAATACTTTGCCGGCAGATCGTGTTGTTGCAGCACGTGCCCGGATGCAAGATCGACCATCCGCAAGCTGGACTGACCCTGCAATCCCGTCGACTCATACATCATGCCGTTGACGAACACCAGGCCCTGCGTGAACGCCGTTGGATCATGCGGGTAAACGTGGACGATGCGATAGCTTTCGGTCGGGACTGCGCGGTCGGCGTCGAAACCTGACGCCGCCGGCAACAAAAAGATGAAAAAAAGGATGAAAATCGGCTGCGGCAGATTGCAACGGCAACGAGGACCCTGCCAAGTCGCCGCTCCGAAGCGTGGTGTTGAGCGCATGCCTTCAACATACTGCATTGCGACTGGATTTCTGGACGGATAGAAACCGGATGCGTTCAGCGCCCGTTCGCCAGTACTATGGAAACATCGATTTTTTGCAACTCATCTCCATTGCGTGAGGCCCGCCCGTGGAAGTTCTACCGCCGGATGCACCCGGAAACATGCCTGAACCTGGAACCCCGCAAATCGTCTCCGTGCCTCCGTCGCGCCATTCCGTCCTGTATGGACCGAATGGCCTGCGTGCCGGTTGGAGCATTGTGATCTACGTTGGGGTGCTGGCATCGCTGTTCATTCTCATCGGGTTGGAGATGCGCTGGCTGCTCCATCACGTTCCTGCGAACCTGCGCGGAGCGCGCGGCGGCGCCTTCCATCCAACAATGGCCATTTTGTCGGAAGCGAGCGTTCTGCTGGCAGTTCTGTTGGCCACTGCGGGCATGGCGCAGTTGGAACATCGGCGCACCGCCGATTACGGACTCGCCGGATTCGATCGCGTCCGCCAATTCTTCATCGGCCTGGTTTGCGGATTTGCTTTCCTGTCCCTGCTGATCGGCATCTTGGTCGCAACCCATCGCCTGACCCTGACGCAGTCCCACATGACGTTGGGCTGGACACTGCGCTACGCCGTGGCATGGGGCCTGGCCTTCTTCCTGGTCGGCATGACGGAGGAGTTCATGCTGCGCGGCTATCTACTATTCACTCTGGCGCGCGGCATCCGCTTCTGGCCGGCTGCGTTGGTGCTGGCGATCCTCTTCGGTGCGATGCATAAGGGCAACCCCGGCGAAAGCCCATTTGGCCTGGTGGCCGCCGCGATGATCGCGCTGGTGTTTTCGCTCAGCCTGTGGCGGCTCGGCCATTTGTGGTGGGCCATTGGATTTCACGCGTCCTGGGACTGGGCGGAGTCGTTCTTTTACGGGACCGCCGACAGCGGCACAGTTTCCGTTGGGCGTCTGATGCAGGCCCATCCGCACGGCGCGCTGCTGCTCAGCGGCGGCGCCACCGGACCGGAAGGCAGCGTGTGGATTGCGCTGGTAATTTTGTTGGCCGCTCTCCTCGTCTGGAAGACCCAACCGTATCGAGGCATCCATCTCGGACAAAAATAAAATCCGGGCGCATTTGCGGGGTGGCGATCCGGGCTGGATGGCCGCCGAAAAATATTAGTTGCCTTAGCAACCAGTTTGGCCAAACTGGTTGCTAAGGCAACTAATATTTACCCAGGTCAAATCAGTCCGCCACCATCGACTCGCCGGGCAGAATTGGACGCGTGCGAGGCAACACTCCACGATAGGTCGCAAACCCCATCAGGAATAGTGCGCCAACAAAGGCCGTCAACT
>JAJZCA010000080.1 GCA_021798735.1 Acidobacteriota bacterium
GCATGGAACTGGAAAATGAACCGCGACCGAGTCACCATCAACTGGCAGTTCACGCGCAGGAAGGCTCGCAAGAAGTTCGGATATAACAGAAACAAAATCACGCGGTCGGAGAACTAGGGACGCGGCGAAGGGTGACATGCTTGCGCATTCTATCGCATTGGAAAGGAGATCACATCCATGAAAACAAATCGAAACATCCTATTGGGAGGGTTGCTGCTCCTGTTGTACGCCGCTGTATCGACGGGGTGTTCGAAAAGCAACCCCGCATCCAAAACGCCAGCACCTATTGCCGATAACACCATCACGGCTAGCCTGAATGCGTCAACGAAAAGGCCGATTGGTCCTTTTTATGGCGCCAACGGGCAACAACGCAATTCGGAGAATTGGTTTCAGAGCTCGAATCCTGGACTCGCATCCGCTTTGCAAGGTCTTGCGTATGGCATCCTGCGCGTACCTTCCGGCCAGGGAGGCAACTACTGGGACTACCATACCGGCGACTTCGTGACCGGTTATGGCAAACTGACTAACAGTGGCAATGCACCTTCTCCTTATCCAAGCCCGCTGAGTGAACTGCAAACTGAGCTAGGCTATGTTAGCCAAGGTGATTATGTCGTCAATGCACTGACCGATCCGACATGTTCCAGCGGCTGTTCCTTCAGCTCAACGCCTCCCAACGAGTCGTCCCAATTAGAGGCTTTAAGCACAATCGCTGCCGATGGCATGAACGTCAAGTATATCGAGTTGGGAAATGAGTACTACCTCCGTTTCTCCGACTACACCAGCGTGTATCCATCGGTTTCGGACTATGTCACATTGGCAAATAAATGGATCGCTGACATCAAGGCTACCCACCCAGGATTCAAGGTCGCCGTGGTCGGAGCTAGTTGTTGGGGATGCTCAGATCCTCGGCGAAGCGGTTGGGACAAGGGCCTGATGAGCGGCCTGACCGGTGCCGATGCGGTTACGTTGCACGTGTACACCGCTTCGGGTCTCACAGGCCCCGTGAACAACAACAATGCGGCCACAATGTTGCTAACGCCGTTCACCAACTGGGACAACATAAATAACGATGATATTCCGAGTCTGACCACTAGCAGCTACAGTCCAAACATCTGGTTCACGGAGTTTAACCTGAGTGACACGGCACACAAGAATAACGGCACATGGGCGCACGGCTTGTTTCAGGCTACCAATGATTTGCTGTTCGTGACTAACCCCCGTGTCACCATGGCGCTGCACCACGACGTACAAGATTCTACAGAAGAGATGCCCGACATTTTCTCGAGCAATACTGGATTTTCCAACTACAACTTAAGTTTCCCCATCACTACCACGGTGTACGGCTACACCGCGCAGGGCTTGACGACACGTGAAATCGATAAGGCCGCGCTGAATCAGACCAGCGCGGAGGCGTTGGCGTTCTCCGGTGCGCCGACCTTCGACAGCACGCATCCGAAAATCATCGGCGAGATCTTTACGGGTGCTTCAGCGAACCAGGTGGTCATACTCAACTTAGACAGCGTGGCGCATACGGTCGATCTCAGTTCGGTGCTTTCCAGTGGATCGTACAGGCAAATCTCCGGCGAAGCAGGCAGCTATGTCGACGGAAAGGTCATTTCTGGCGGTTTTGAAGGTTACGACAACTCAACCGGAGCCGCCGCCAACCTTACGTTGACCAGCGGCACGCTGTCGCCGTCCTCGCAGATCTTGCCACCGTTTTCGATTACCCGTATCTGGTGAGATGCCCACCGGGCGCGCGCCGCGAGACTTAGTGTCTAATAGCGCTGGCCAAGTGGGGATCTTGAAGCATCGAGCCCGCAGTAAATGAACCATTTCTACAGACCGGCTCCGGCGAAATGCCCGGCGAAGAAGGAACGCGCTCCCGGCCAATGCAAGCAGATCGTGATCCATTTGGATGGAGCCGTGAAGCAGCGATCTCGAGAGCGGATCGAATGGTCATCGCTATAACTGTAATTTAAGAGATTCATGCCGATTGCGGTTAGTCGAACTATGAGGTAAATGACTTATGTTTGAACAGCGTGGCTCACCGGTTCGTCATGTCTTTCTAGTGGCATTGTTCATTAGCCTGTCAACCGTGTCCAGTGCTATCGGGCCGGTAATTCCAGCACCGGTGGAGCTAAGCAGCGGCTGGCAGTTGCAGTTTGCGGACAAGACCTCGCAGAACGGGGCGGAGATTGCCGCGGCGAACTACCAAACGGTGGGATGGTATAGGGCCACCGTGCCGGGAACAGTACTCACCTCGCTGGTGAACGATAAGGTCTATCCGGAGCCGCTCTACGGCGAGAATAACCGGCCAGAGATCATTCCCGACAGCCTGGCACGGCAGTCCTACTGGTATCGCACCGTGATGAAGGTGCCAAAGGACTACAAGCACCACCAGGTGTGGCTGAACTTTGACGGCATCAACTACTCGGCCGTGGTGTGGGTGAACGGCACGCAGGTCGGAACCATCCGCGGGGCGTTCATCCGTGGCATCTTCGACGTGACCAGCGTGGTGAAGCCGGGCAAGGATGCGGTGGTGGCGGTTGAGATTACCCCGCAGCCGCATCCGGGCGTGCCCCACGAGCACACCATTCGCGCAGGGATCGGCAAGAACGGCGGCATCGGCACCAGCGACGGGCCAACATTTTTTTGCACACAGGAGTGGGACTGGATTCCGGCAATTCGGGACCGGGATACGGGCATCTGGCAAAAGGTGTATTTCTCGGCGACGGGGTCGGTGGTGGTGAAGAATCCGCAGGTGACGACTGACCTGCCGCTGCCCAAGACGGACTCGGCCGAGGTGGGCGTGAGCGCCACGGTGGAGAACGTGACGGACAAGCCGGTGAAGGGCGAGCTTGAGGGAACGATTGAGAACATCAAGTTCATGCAGAAGGTGGAATTGGCGCCGCACAGCACTCAGGTGGCGCACTTCGATCCGCAGAACACGCCGAAGCTGCACATGGAGAAGCCGCGGCTGTGGTGGCCGAACGGATATGGTCCGCAGAACCTGTATAAGCTGCACCTGAGCTTCAAGACAGGGCGGCGCGTTTCAGATGCGCAGGATGTGACATTTGGCGTGCGGAAGATAACGTACAGCGTGCCGGGATCGGACACGCTGACCATCTCAGTGAACGGCGTGCCCATCTTCATCCGCGGGGGCGACTGGGGCATGGACGAGGCTATGAAGCGGATTCCGTGGGACCGGATGGATGCGCAGATCAAGCTGCATAAACTGGCGCACCTGAACCTGATCCGCAACTGGGTGGGACAGAGCACCAGCGAGGAGTTCTATGAGCTGTGCGACAAGTACGGCATCCTGGTGTGGGATGAGTTCTTCCAGGCCAATCCCCATGCCGGCCCCGACCCCACCGATATTCCCACCTACATGGCCAACGTGCGCGACAAGATTCTGCGGTACCGTAATCATCCGTCGATCATGCTGTGGTGCGCGCGGAACGAGGGGTATCCGCCGCCGGAGATCGATGCCGAGCTGCGGCTGCTTCTGGCGCAACTGGATCCGACGCGGCGATATCAGCCGAGTTCGACGGCTGGAGGCGGGGTTCGGTCGCATGGGCCTTATCACTGGCGCGAGCCGCGGGTGTTCTACAAGGTGACCGACGACTACTTCAAGACGGAGACGGGCAGCATGTCAGTGCCCACGCTGGAGTCGATCGAAGGGATGATGCCCCGTAAGGATTGGGAGACGATCAACGACGACTGGGCGGAGCATGACTTTGCGCGGGGCGCGCAGCAGGGCGACAAGTATCCCGCGATGATTACGGCGCGGTATGGGAAGATTCGCAACTTAGCGGACTTTGTGCGGAAGGCGCAGATGGCCAACTACGAGGCCTTCCGCGCCATGTATGAAGGGCGTAACGCGCTGCTGTTTCACCCGACGACGGCGGTGATTACGTGGATGAGCAATCCGGCGCAGCCGAGCTTTGTGTGGCAGATCTATCACTACGATCTGGAGCCGATGTCCTCGTACTTTGGGACGATGCACGCTTCGGAGATGGTGCATATCCAGTACAACCAGGCCAACGGCAAGCTGCAGGTGATCAACAACCGGCCCACGGCGGTGGCAGGGGCGACGGCACATGTGGCCATCTACAACCTGGATGGAACGCTGGCTGCAGAGCACTCGCTGGCGGTGACGGCCGCGGCGGAGTCAGCGACGGATCTAGGCGTGGTGGCGATTCCAGCGGCGGCGAGCGAGGTGCACTTCATCAAGCTGGACCTGATGGACAGCGCGGGGAAGCTGATCTCCACCAACTTCTACTGGAATGCCAAGGCGGATCATCCGGATGACTTTACGAGCCTGAACAAGCTGCCGATGGTGATGCTGCAGGCCAAGGCTGGCGTGAAGGATGACGACAATGGCAACCGGGTGGTGACGGTGACGCTGCGCAACCCAACAAAGAGCATCGCGCTGATGGCGCATGTGCAGCTGCGGCGCAAATCGGGCGAGCGGGTGCTGCCGGCCTACTACAGCGACAACTATGTTTCGCTGACGCCGGGGGAGAGCCGCACGATCACGGTGACGGCGGCGCAGGACGGCTTCAACGGCGAGGATACGCTGGTGGTGGTGGATGGCTGGAATGTGAGCGTGGCGCCCGCTTCGGCTTCCGGCGTGGCGGTGAAGCCGAACCTGGAAGCGCAGTACATGCGCTCGCCGGAGACAGGACTGCCGTTCCAGACGGTAGGGTTGCGGTAGGGACGAGCCTCACGGCTCGCCCACCAGGCGGCGCACGCCGATGGCTATGCCGAGCGCGATGCCGCGCTGTTGATGCTTGCCGAAAAGCAAGAAGGCCGCTCACGGCGCATTACGGTAGGCGCGGACAAGGCGTACGACACGAAAGATTTCGTGCGCACGGTGCGAGAACTGAACGTGACCCCGCACGTAACCAAGAACGACAAGGGCCGCCGCAGCAAAGCTGCGAGGCCTGGAGAAAGCACACTGCTCCCGGAGCGTTGCCGGCGGTTGAGCATCAATCGCGGCAACCGGATCAGATGAATGGGACGGTCGGCCGCTTCTTATCTGTCGTCCGGTGAGGTATGAGGAGTGAACTGAGGAGGTATCCCATGGATACTGATCCTGGCAAGATGAGTTTTCACATGGTTGGATGGACGGTCGACATGGCCTGCAGATGAGGCCTGGCTGACGCCGGGCTTAGAAATCGCCGATGAGATTTCCAACCAAGGATACGATCTACCGGGGAGCACTCGATCTTTCCATTTGCATTACACTCCTATTGCGTATGTGCGCAGCAGTTCTTGAATTTCTTCCCGCTGCCACAAGGACAAGGATGATTGCGCTTGGCCGTCTTGAAGAGGGTTTGCGTGTCCTGAACTGCCACCCACCGCATGACATTCGCCGGTGCTCTGCGGGCAGCGAGTTCTGAGGCCATGAATCGCATATAAGGATCAATGTGCCGGAAGAACATCTTGTAACCTGCGCATAGGTAGTTCAAACCGGTTTCACCCTCGGGAGTTTTGGCAAAGCGGTGCTTGGGGCACTCGCCGTTGCAGGCAAAGCGTACATCGCACTCGCGGCAGTAGCGTGGCAGCAGGGCCTCTTTCTCCACGCCGAAGCGGCGCTGCTGCTCGCTATCGACCAGGGACTCGAGTGGCGACTCCATGATATTGCCAAGCCGATTCTGCGGGTAGACGAAATGGTCGCAGGAGTAGACGTCGCCGCAGTGTTCGATGGCAAGAGCTGCGCCACACTGCCGCCGAAAGATGCACAAGCTGGCTTCCATGCCGGTCCACATCTCAAGGCTCACATCGAAGATCTGCACGTAGGTACGGCCCACGTCGTGCCGCACCCATTCGTCGAAAATGCCGCAGAGAAAACGTCCGAACTGGCTGGGTCCAACCGACCACGGCGCCACCTGCGCGTCGCCGATGAAGTCGGGTTTTATAAGTTGCAGCCCTTCTGCGGTGACCTCGTGCGCGATCCGCTCTACGATCGGTATGAACTGCATGAAACCGCTGCCGTTCTCCTTCAAGAAGCGATAGATCTCGAGCGGATAGTCGCCGTTGGCGCGATGCACCGTGGTGAGCGTATTGAAATCGACGCCGTTGCGCTTGAGCGTCTCCATGCCGCGCATCACTTTATCGAAGGTAGGCTGGCCGCCCTTGTCCACGCGATAGGCATCGTGCAGGTGGCGTGGACCGTCGATCGAGAGGCCGATGAGAAAATTGCTCTCTTTAAAGAGCGTGGCCCACTCATCGTTGAGCAGTACTCCGTTGGTTTGGAATGCGTTCTGGATCTCTTTGCCGTTGGCGTATTTCTTTTGGAGCTTCACCAGGTTGCGGAAGTAATCGACTCCCAGCAGGGTGGGCTCACCACCTTGCCAGGCAAAATTCACCACAGGCGTTTCGTGCGCTTCAATGTACTGACGGATGTAGCTGTCGAGTACTTCTTCCCGCATGGCCCATTTCGAAACCTGCGGGTAGAGAGACTCCTTTTCAAGATAGAAGCAGTACTTGCAGTCGAGATTGCAGATCGGCCCAATCGGCTTGGCCAGTACGTGGAAGTTGGTGCTGCTCATTGTGACCTCTGCACCGGCGATGCGGCGGGCGGCGCGTTTGCGCTAAGGGATTGAGGCACCCGTCTGAAAATCCAGAGCGGATGCCTCTTTATCCTACATGGAGATGTATTCTGTGCTTACCTGGCATGACGCAAGCTGCGATGGAGCGGCAGCCCTGTCGGCTGATACTGGTAGTGGTCGTCGGTCTCCTTGCGGAGTTCGGCCATCCTGGCCTGCAGGTGCTTTGTCAACTCCTCGTAACCAGGCTTGCCGTAAAGATTATTCATCTCGTTTGGATCCTTCGCGAGATCGTATAGCTCGTACTCCTTCGGTTCGAGGAAAAACTCGATGTATTTGTAGCGTGCGGTGCGCACTCCTCGGCAGGGCTTCACGTTCTCGTAACCCGGATACTCGTAGTACTCATAGAGCCAGTCTTGGCGCCACGGAACTTTCTCGCCTTCGGCTAGTGGCAGGAAGCTCTTACCTTGCATGCCGCTCGGCACCGGCAGCCCTGCCAACTGCAGCAGGGTGGGCGCGACATCCAGATTGAGCACCATCTCGTCCGATGTCTCCCCTTCCTTAATCTTGCCTGGATAGCGCAGGATCATCGGAACTCTAATCGAAGGTTCATACATTAGACGTTTGTCGTAGAGATGATGCTCGCCCAGGAAGAAGCCATGGTCGGCGGTGATCATTACCGCGGTTTTTTCGAGCTGCCCTCCACGCTCGAGAGCCTTGAGCACTGCGCCTAAATTGCGATCGTTGTCTTCAACCCCAACGTAATGATCCTTCACCAACTCCTCAAGCGATCGTGGATCGTCACTACCCACCTCCGAATAGCCAATCTTGTCATCGGCATCGGCCACTGCACGGGGCTTGCCCGCATACCCGTTCTTATCTTCATTGAACGAGAGCGGCACCGGTATAGGTACACCGTTAAGGTCGTTGACCATATCCTTGGTCCGGAAGAAAGGCGCATGCGGCGCATAAAACCACAAGAACATAACGAATGGCTTATCGTGCGGCTGCTCAATCCACTCCACCGCTTTGCGCGTCAGCAGCGTATCCACGTACTCGCCCGCGTATAGCTTCTCGGGACCATACTTGCCCTTGATTCCCTCCGTGATGCGCGGCCGGTAGTAATCCGCCTGCCCCACAAATCCGAAGTAGTAATCCCAATAGTGATCCATCAGCGCACCCTCTACGTGCGACTTGCCGAGGAAAGCCGTCTCATAGCCGGCCTTCTTCAGCAAGTCCGATACGAGCGGCAGCTTGGGATCGATCTTGCCTTGCACGTTCGAAACTGCCCCGGTGGAGTGAGAATACATACCGGTCAGAATCGTAGCTCGCGAAGGCAGGCATAGCGCGTTTACGACGAAGGCATTATGAAACACGCAGCCCTCGCGTCCCATGCGGTCCATGTTCGGCGTTTGGATGATCTTGTTTCCAGTCAGCGACAGCTCATCCCAGCGCAGCCCCTCACCCACGATACAGAGGATGTTGGGCTTCTCAGAATCGCCTGTTAACTGCCTGGCGAAAGCCTCAACTCCGCCAAGGCTGGTCGCGGCCAGACCGGCACCACCGGCCAGGTACTTCAATACTGTCCTGCGTGTCTCCACTGCTCTTCTTCCTTCCATCCGACTTATCACTTTCCAAGGCTAAGTAGCTGCCTCACGGTGGCCTTAGAATTGGCGGCCAGATTTATGTCTTCTTTCGGATCCGCTTGTAGATTGAAGACGATATCAAGCAAAGTCTTCGCCTCGGTCGAATCCAGTTAGAAACGTGCCTGGGCATGTTGCTTCACATCCAATTGCGTAATCGCTGGCAAGGGATGGAGTGATTCTGACACTGGCACCGTTGCGCGGAGATGCCGATCCCGAATCCACCTCTTTACCGCACACACGCTTAACTTCTCCTGTGCTTCGCCCCAAACGACAGGATACGTCTGAGTCACAACAATACCCACTACCCGAGCTGACTGTCAAGAGGCTATTCGAGGTTTCCCCCCCTCTAGTGTAGTCCGCCACACAGATGGTCATTTATGAAGCGCGGCACGTGCGCGGGTGACTTTTCGAGGATGTCAGAAGTCTTTGCCGTCCAGATGAAGGGTTTTGGATTCGCGTTGTGGTGATCGATATAGTCGCCGATAGCGGTCATCAGTTGTTCGAGGTCCTGGAAGACGCCGCGCCGGATCTAGTTCGCGGTCAGATCGCGGAAAAAGCGTTCGATCATGTTGAGCCATGAAGACGAGGTATGCGTGAAGCGCACGTGGAATCGTTTGTGGCGGGCCAGCCAGCGCTGCACGCGGGGATGCTTGTGCGTCGCGTAATTGTCGCAGATCAGGTAAATCTCCTTGTCCTCGTCCACGGTCTGGTCGATCATGCGCAGGAAGCGCAGCCATTCCTGATGGCGATGGCGCTGCTGGCACAGGCCGTAGACTTCTCCGCTGGCCGTATCGAGGGCGGCGAACAGGGTGGTGGTGCCGTTGCGCTTGTAATCGTGGGTCATGGTCTGGCCGCGGCCCTTCTTTAACGGCAGCCCGGGCTGCGTGCGGTCCAGCGCCTGTATCTGGCTCTTCTCGTCGACCGAGAGCACCAGCGCATGCTCCGGAGGATTGAGATACAGCCCGACAATGGCTTCCAGCTTCTCGGCGAAGTGCGGATCGTTGCTGACCTTGAAGCTGTCGATGCGATGCGGCTTCAGCCCATGCAATCGCCAGATGCGGCCTACGCTGGATTCGGAGATGCCCATTTCCCGCGCCATCCGGCTGCGCGACCAGTGAGTGGCTCCGGCAGGCTTCGACTGTGTTGTCTTGGCGACCAGTTGAGCGACGATGTCAGGCGAAATCTCCGACGTCCGTCCTGGCCGGGGAGCATCCTTCACCAGGCCCTCGATACCAAGCTTAATGAACCGGCCGCGCCAAAGAGCCGCCATGCGCGGCGCCACTGCGAGCCGCTGCGCGATTTCTTTGTTCTGCATCCCCTCGGCGGCCAGCAGCACGATCCGGCTGCGCTGCACCACGCGTAGCGGAGTAGTGCGCCGGCGCGACAGCTTCTCCAACTCCATCCGGACCGCGGGGAGCAATTCAATAGCTGGCGCGACGCGCATAGTGAGTCACCTCATCTTATGAGATGTCCCGCCAATGATAAATGATTCTAGTTATGGCGGACTACACTAGCGTGTGCATGACCGGGGAGGATTAGCTGATGAACAAGGGCAGTTTGGTTGTTGAATTGTTGAAGCAGTTCGATCGGGGTTCCGGTCGATGAAGGAATTCGCAATGGGGATCAACGATCAGACGTTCTGCCGTCGCCGTCAATACCACAGCGGTGATCTTGTGCCGCCGAACAGCGATTGCACGAAGCTGTCCCCGGTATTGCGGTGGAACATTAACGATCCCCCACCAGCCCAATCTCCACTCTCACGCGCGCCGGCTATGGTCCGTGGCAGCAAACAGTACACGACAGGAACAGAAGGTAAATATCGGAATGATGTTCCCCCCCCCCGCCCGCTTTCTCAGATCCGCACGGCAGCGGCGCAGAAGGCCCAGGCAGACGGCGTGGGGATGCTCTCAAGTTTCCCGCTGTTCGAAGGAGTTGTGGGGTTGGCGAGGTGAACACCGGTGCTCAGGTCGAACCAATTGGCCGAGCGCCCGCCGGGGTAGCGAAGGAGCGACGGCCCAAGCTGTTCGAAGAGTCTCATGATACACGTACCAATTCAAAGCTCTTCGGATTCGCTTTGAAATGGAAACTGTACCGGGATATCGACTCTTGACAACAGCGGCGAAATCGCAACCGGACCAACCGGGGGAAGGGCCGGCGGCGAGAGCTTGAAGGACGCGGCGACGGCTCATCCCGGGCATCAGGCAAGGCCCCTCTCAACCAGTCTCTAGCGATACATGTTGACACTTGATGCTGAACCAGCGTACGGTTTTTTACGTGCGAGTAGCACGCAAAACGGTCCTAACAGGCCCGGAGGAGAAAAAGATGAGATTTTTCGGAATGTGGAGGCGAACTCTTTGCATTATCGTTGTCAGCGGGATGACTCTATTTGCGGGAATTCTGCATGCCCAGAATTTGACCGGAGAGATCGATGGTGTTGTTCACGATCCGACAGGAGCCGCTGTCCCGGGCGCAGTGGTTAAAGTCACGAACAGTGACCAGAAGATTGTGGTTCGAACTGTCAAATCCGACGCACAGGGACAGTTCACTGTGCCGCTCCTTGCAGCAGGGGAGTACTCCTTGGATATATCGGCATCGGGATTCACAACTACGACCATGCGAGGAATTCCTGTGCACGTGAACCAGCCTATCTCTGTCCAGGTGGCACTAGCGTTAGGTTCGACTTCGCAGACGATCAGCGTGACGGCCAACCCAGTCGCGCCGCAAACTGAGACACCGGCTGCAGGCACGCTGTTGGAAGGGAAACAAGTCCGGGAACTATCATTGAGCGACAGGAACTTCGAGCAACTTCTTACACTCCAGCCAGGCATATCCGGATCAACGCAGGGTAGGGGGATCATAAGCGATAGCGGGAAAACAAACAGTGCATTATTTTCAGTAAATGGTCAAGCCACGAACCAAAATGGCTATTTTCTAGACGGTGCAGACATATTGAATCACGGCGGAAGTCAGCAGGTGGGAGTGTTTCCTGGCATCGACTCCATCCAAGAAATGAATCTGCTCCGGAATAGTTATGGCGCGCAGTACGGCGGAGAAGGTGCCGCAATCATCACAATCGCAACCAAATCCGGAACGTCGTCCTTTCATGGTGGCGCATTTGAGTTTCTGCGTAACCAACTCCTCAATGCGAACGACTATTTCGACAACCTCGCTGGGGTTCCTCGCGCGAACATCCGCTATAACAACTTTGGCTATAACATAGGTGGTCCTGTGAAGATTAAGCACCTCCTCGATATCCACTCACAGCCGACCTTCTTCTTTCTCTCGCAGGAGTACTTGCGCAGCGAGAACCAGACACGCGAAACGCTCACTAATATACCAACGGCCGCACAACGACAAGGTCACTTCGATGCGCCAGTATGCGTGCAATATGCAGGTGCAAATTGCGTACGTTCTGCGACCTCACTCACGCAGATCGATCCTACGGCGCAAGCGTACCTGGCAGACGTCATAAACAAGACACCTCTTCCGAACAATCCCAATGATCCGCAAGGGCTCATTGCGTCCCAATCGGGCTTTGACAATGAGACACAGACCGTCATTCGCATTGACCACACGTTCAATCAGAAACTGAGTGTGTTCTTTCGTTATCTCGATGACCCATTCCATCTCGTGGTCCCCGACGGTCTATATCAGGGCACGGGCATTCCAGGTGTAGCGATATCCCGCATCACCGATGGCGGCACAGACTATCTGGGACATGCCACATATGTTCTTAATGAGCACACAGTGATCGAAGGGGGGTACGCGTATTTGACCAATTGGATCACGTCAAATCCATTCGGCCTACTGACATCAGCCAATTCTCCAGACATTCATCCTCTCTTGCCGTATACATCTACTCTGAACAGTGCGCCAGGACTCAACATTAACGGTAGTGTCTACCATCAGGCAGGCGCGTACGTGAATCCAGCCCACTCTAATCAGGTGTTTGTAAATGCGACATCGAGTGAAGGACGGCACACATTCAACTATGGATTCAACTTCGAGGGATTTACTACTGGGAATGACCAGGCAGCCACAAATGCTGGTATCTTCACTTTCAAGCCGAGCAGTGTACCAGCAGGATCCACTGCGTCTTCCTTCGATCAAGCATTCGCTAACTTCCTCCTTGGCGAAGCCTCGTCCTTCCAGCAAACGTCTGTGAACCCCGCGACAAATGTACATAGTCGGCTTTATGAGGCGTATCTGCAAGACGACTTTCATTTGAATCAGCGTCTCACGATCAATGCCGGTGTTCGCTACTCATTCATCCAACAGCCAACGGCACTAACACTTCCGGGATTCACGTTTCTCCCTCTTTCCAATTTCGATCCTGCGGAGTTTGTTTCTGGCAATGCTGCCACAATTGGATCGAATGGTTTGATCTGCACTAACCTGCATTATTCGTGAAGGCGTGTCGGGCCGGTGTTTGGGGCGATATGAGATTGCCGAAGCGTTGCTGGCGGCGTGA
>JAJZCA010000081.1 GCA_021798735.1 Acidobacteriota bacterium
GCGGGACATTAAATCCTCCTGCAAGAAACCTCAGCCCTCTCAATGGCTGCCGCAAGTACCAACCCTGGTTCTACTGAATTTCAAATGCGATTGCCCTGCCTGTAGAAGACAAATAAGAGGGTGCAAAGTTGTAGGCTAGTCATGCTGACAGAACCGGTTGGGCTTGGTCAGCGACAGATGGAAGCCTTTGTGCCAATGGCGGAATGACGCACACTCCAGAGGCAATTCTGCATCCAAGATCCTCTGGACCTCCAGTTCGTGACGACCTGAATCATTCGCAACTCCCACGCATCGAACATGTGCAAGCATGCCAGGAGGAAGCGATGTCACTACGCCCTGTCAAAGAAGTCATTCAAACCAAGCCCACGCTCGAAGGCGCAAGGGTAAAGCTGCAGCGTGCCTTCGGTTTTGGCAAGACGAAGGATTTCGATCCGTTCCTGCTGTTGGATGATTTTCGCAATGATAATCCCGAGGATTACCTGGCCGGCTTCCCATGGCATCCCCATCGCGGCATCGAGACCATCACCTACGTATTGGCCGGGTCAGTGGAGCACGGCGACAGCCTCGGCAACAGAGGGAAAATGACCGCTGGCGATGTGCAATGGATGACGGCTGGCAGTGGCATTCTGCACCAGGAGATGCCGAAGGGCGACCCGCAAGGCCGCATGCACGGATTTCAGCTATGGGCGAACCTACCATCGTCGCTGAAAATGACCGCCCCCCGGTACCAGGACATTCCGTCCAGCGCCATCCCGGAGATCACGGATGACGATGGCACCCACGTGCGCGTTATTTGCGGCGAGTTCTGGGGCAAGAAAGGTCCCGTCGAGGGCGTCGCCGCCGATCCGAATTACCTGGATATTTCTGTCGCACCAAACCAGCGCAAGCGCCTCAAAGTGGAAACCACGCGCACCGCATTTGCCTACGTCTTCGCAGGTTCTGGCGCATTCCGCGACGCCTCTGACCCGCAGGCGGTTCTTACCGAACAGGTCGCGAAGCCCGCTGAAGCGCCCGCGTACGACATTGGGAATCATTCACTCGTGCTGTTCGACCGCGGTGATGAGATCACTGTGCAGGCCGGCCCCCAGGGCATTCGGTTTCTCCTGGTGTCCGGTCGACCCATTGAAGAACCGGTGGCCTGGTACGGTCCTATCGTCATGAACACGCAAGAACAGCTGCGCAAAGCCATGGCGGAGCTGCAGGACGGCACTTTTATTCGCCATCCGTGACGTGTCTCAGTGCATCGCAATTGATCGCGAAGATGCCGACTTTCGTTCTATATTCAGATCCAAAGTAGTTGCACCCTTCACTGCATGCTGTCTCCCCTGAGGTGAGACAGCATGCGCCTTTTCTTATCTGCCAGCGACGATCAGTGTGAAGCTGTCCGGAATCATGGGAGGTCGAGAATGAGGCCCTTCGGTTGCGGCCATCGGTCGAGGCCCAAATTTTGCTGTCACCAGGTAGACCTTGCTCCCATCTGGAGAGAGTGTCAGGGTGCGGGCGCCCTTTAGTGTCGGGAGATTCTGCACAACGGAAAAATGTTGCGGTGAATCTTCGTGGACCACCGTCAGAGTTCCGCTGCCGCCATTCGAACTCAGTGCATATCCACCATCCTCAGAAAAACGTGCTGCATCCGGACCGTCTCCAACGGCCGGCGTCGCAATCACCTTGCCCGTCGCCGTCGATACAACAGCCATCTTCTGGTTGTCGCACACGCTGAACAGGATTCCATGCACGCGATCGATTGCCAGGCCGGAAGGGCTTTTGCATGGCGCCAGCGGCCATATGGCCAGTAGCTTGCGAGATCTCGCATCGAAGCGGACGATCTCACTCTTATCCTCAATATTGTCGTAGATATTGCCCTTGCCATCGGCCACCGGGAACTCAGGCTTACCTGGAAGCGCAAGTGTCGCCAGCACAGTATCGCTCTTTGTATCAATCACGGTTACATTATTGCTGCGCCCGTTAAACGCCCAGACGGTGCGCGTGACGGGCTCATATGAAATTCCGTCGGGATTGGTTCCGGCAGGAATCGTGCGCAATATTTTGTATGTTTTGCGATCGAACACCGCCACCTGGTCGCCGCCGCCATCGCTGATGTATCCATTTCCGCCTTTGGCGAATACTACCCCGTGCGTATGATGCAGCCCCGTGATGTCGGCCACCTGTTTGCCGCTCTTGCGATCAATCACCTGCACGTGATCGGCACGGGTGATGTAGAGCAGGCCACTCTGGGGGTCGACTGCAATATAGTCCCATCCTCCTTCGCCGCCGATCTGCCAACTGTACTGAATGTGAAATGGGTTTTCTGCCGCGAATGCCGAAGAGCCAGATGTCATCATCGTCAATAAGGTACCTGCAGCCAGAAGCAGGCCCCGGCGCAGCAACTTGTACGTTCGCATGTTCGCTGTACTATTCATGTCATCTCCTTGTAGATCCGCCATCGAGGTGATCTCGACGGACTGTCAACAACCGCTATCGCCGATCGCTTAAAAGCTCCTGACGGGGATGCACCCCCAACTCCGCTTGTTCACCGGGCAACACGACTGTAGCCAGAGTCATGCGCCCAGGCTCACTGACAATTTCGATGCTGCCACCAGCCGCTTCGGCAATCGCTTTGCAAATCGCCAACCCCAATCCCGCTCCGCCCGTATGCCTGGATCGCGAAGGATCGCCGCGATAAAACCGGTCGAAAACATGCGACAAATCTTCCGCGCGAATTCCTTCACCGTTGTCCTCTACCTCGAATCCTGTCCGACCCTCCCATGTTCCAACTCGCAGGGTCACTCGCCCTCCC
This sequence comes from Acidobacteriota bacterium, assembly GCA_021798735.1. GTDB lineage: Bacteria > Acidobacteriota > Terriglobia > Terriglobales > Acidobacteriaceae > JAKAAZ01. Next base: position 2,798 of record JAJZCA010000081.1, read on the forward strand.
GCAGGCGTATGCTGCAGCGCATTCACCGCCAGATTCGTCGCCAGCGTTGTGCACTCATCCCCAGCAATGCGCGCTAACCTTCCCCCGGCTGGCTCAAAGATCAAGGTCACTCCGCGCACAGAAGCCAGCGGTTCCATCTGGTTGGCCACGTCGCGCAAACATTCGCTCAGGTCGGTCTTCGCCGGAGCGGCCGCTTCTCCGCGTGGCTGCTCCAGACGCGCTAGGATCAACAATTTCTGGACCAGGTCTTCTAAACGGGCGCAATCGGAGAGACACATCTCAAGCCCGCGTTCGTATTCCGTCGCGGTTCGCTTTCGAGACGTCAGCAGTTGCAGCGAAGATTTGATGATGGTCACCGCCGTCTTCAACTCGTGTGCAGCATCGTGAACAAAGACCTGTTGCTGCAGGAATGCTTTCTCCAGCCGGTTCATCGCCGATTCCAACGCGTGGGCCAGCACCGCCAGTTCTTCCACCGCAAATGCATCCGGTGGAGCGCGGAACCTCAGCGAGTTCGACGAGATCGCAGACGCTGCACCCGCCAGTTCCTTCAGCGGCGCCATGCCCCGCCGTAGCAATACCAGCAGGGTTCCGGCAGTAAACAGGAGGATCAGGAAATTCGAGATGAGCAAAAATTTTGCGGCGTGGCTCATCGCCGCCCAGAATGGCTTCAAAGATGCCGCGTAAAAAATGACTACCGGACGAGCGATTCCCGGGCTACTATCTGTCCGATCTATTTGCCGCACTCCGTGGAGCGCAAACCCGCGATACCATTTTTTATCCAATCGGAAATTGCGCGCGCTTCCCTGTTGCCCTATCGCCTGCTCAATATCGCGGTTCCACTTTGCAGAACGGCCAACGACGCGCCCCGACACGTCCCGTACCTCATAAACATTGCCGCGTGGCAGGTCGAGCGCCTTCGGATCCAGCATCACGTTGTCCCCGGCATCTTCAGCATCTTGGACCGCGCCCAGCAACGAATCGGCCCGCCCGCGCAACATCAAATCGAAGGAGTGCAGGTTCTGCTGCCGTTCATACAGCAACGCCAGGCCAGTTGCAGCCGTCGCCAGCAATAACTCCACCAACAGCACCGTCACCACCAAGCGACGGGTTAGCGAGTACGGCTTCATGGCTGGGCCTCTCGCAACGCGGCTGTTAAACGATACCCCCGCCCGCGCAGCGTCTCGATCCATTTTTCTTCTCCGCCGCGGTTCAGCTTGCGACGCAAGTTCGATACATGCGCCTCAATCACATTCGAATGTCGCTCCCAGTTGAAGTCATACAAATGTTCCAGCAGCGACTCCTTGGAGACGATCGAGCTCGGCCGATGGCTTAGATACTCGACGATGCGATACTCCGTCGGCGACAATTCCACCTCCACCCCTCCGCATCGTACCGAACGTTCCAGGGTGTCCACTTCCAGATCCCCCACACGGATCAGCGGATGCCTCACACCCTTGCCGCGACGGATCAGCGCCTTCACCCGCGCCATCAACTCGCCCAGGTCGAACGGCTTCCCCACATAGTCATCGGCTCCGGAATTCAGCAACTCCACGATCGACGACTTCGAGGTAATCGCGGTCAGCACCAGCACCGGCGCTTTCTGCCCGCGTTTGCGCAGACGCTGCAGGACATCGGTGCCGCTGATCTTCGGCAGCATCAGGTCCAGAACGATCAGGTCGTACTCCCCCATCTCGGCCAGATACGCTCCGGTCTCGCCATCGCCGGCAATGTCCACGGCATACCCTGGCCCCTCGCGCAGCGCTACGGCGATATTCTCCGCCAGACGTTCTTCATCCTCCACGATCAGGACTCGCATACGCCTCTCACTACACCTTAGACCCTAACTTGCCGAAGCCCTCATCGCTTTAGGACATCGTCCAGTCCTCGTTAATCGTTTCCGGCCATGTAAAAGTGCACGGCTGGAGTGATCACCAGCGAAAGCACCATGGAGATAAGAATCCCGCCGATCACAGCGATCGCCAGCGGTTGCAGCATCTGCGAGCCGGCGCCCAGAGCCAGTGCCAGCGGAAACATCCCGGCCACCGCCGCGACCGCCGTCATCACAATGGGTCGCAGCCTTCTGCGGCCTGCCTGGATCATGGAATCTCGCGGAGAAAATCCAGCCGCGCGAAACTTTACATCAGCGTCCAGCAGTAAAATTCCGTTCTTCGCAACAATGCCGACCACCATAATCAACCCCATGAAGGAGGAAATGTTGAAGTCGGTCCCCGTAATCATCAACGCAAGAAAAACTCCGGAGGTGGACAAGACCGCCGACGCCAATATAGACACCGGCGCTGAAAATGTTCTGAACTCAAACACCAGCACCAGAAAAACCAGCAGCAAGCCAGCAAACAGTACCATCAGCAAATCGCGGAAGGATTGCTGCTGCGTCGCATAGGTCCCGCCATATTCCACTCGAATCTGCGGCGGCAGGTTCACCGAGGCCACTGCTTTTTTCACGCCCACAATGGCCTGCCCAAGACTTGTTCCCTCGAGACGCGCGGAAACTTCCACAAGCCGCTGCAGGTTTTCCCGCAGAATTTCCGTCTGCCCTGGAAGGTTTTGCACCGTCGCCAGCGCGCCCAACGTCGCTGTTGTGCCGGCGGAGCTGACGAGCATAGTGTTGTTCATCGCCTGCGGCGAGGAGCGGTTCTGGCCCGGAAAGCGAACGCGGATGTCATACGCGCGGTTGTTTACGACCAAGGGTGTAGGCGCGGTTTTACCCTGCAGCAAAGCAGCCGCATCCGTCGCCACTTCTTCCGGAGTAAACCCGCTGGTCGCGGTCACTGAAGGTTGAACGTGATAGATCGTCTCCGGGCTGCTGATCGTATCGTCGATTCCGTTCAGCACTCCCACCACGCCAGGGACATTCGAAATCTTATCTGCCACGATCGGCGCCCAATGACGCAACAGATCCGGATCTTCACTGAACAGCTTGATGTCGACTGGCTGCGGCGCATTCGTCAGGTCGCCGATCATGTCTTCCAAGACCTGGTGAATATCGATGTCGAGGGCCGGTTCCGCTCGACTGACTTTGTCCTGCACCTCATCCATAATCGCGTAAATGTCGCGGCTACGATGACTCGTCAGGTTCACCGAAATATCGCCCGTGTTGGCTTCGGTCACGGATGCCAAACCCAGTTGCAGTCCGGTGCGCCGCGATGTCGCCTTCACCTCCGGGATGGATCGAATCATCTCGACGACATGCCCCACCACGCGATTGGTCTCCTCCAGAGAACTCCCGGGCGGCATGATGTAGTCGACGGTAAATCCTCCTTCATCCATTTTCGGCAACAGATCGGAACCGAGCGAGGTATACGAAAAGTAAGAAATCACAATCAGCACAACGGCAAAACCTGCCAGCCACCACGGTCGAGCCAGAACAATCGTCAGCAAACGTTCATAGGCGCCAATAATGCGCTTCATGAAGCCGCCGATGCTGGCCTCTTCGGCTTCCATCATCCGTCGAGTTTCATCCTCGTGCGAAGCAAATGCGCCGATTCGATCCGACGGTGGCACCGTGTCCTTGCGCCGAACAAAAAATTGACTCAGCGTCGGTGTCCACGTCAGCGCCAGAAACAGCGACGAGATCAGGGCGGAGCCCATTGTGATCGCCAGCGCGCGGAAGAAAGTTCCCGTGACGCCAGTGATAAGAATCAGCGGCAGAAAAATGACCACCGGCGTCAGGGTCGAGCCGACCAGCGGCACCTTCAGCTCGCTCAACGCGCTTTGAACTGCCTGCATTCTTCCCTGACCCGCATCGCGGTGCAGGACGATGTTCTCCACCACCACAATGGCATCGTCGATCACCAAGCCTACCGCGGCGGCCAGGCCACCTAGCGTCATCAGGTTGAAGGTTTGTCCCAGTAGCTTCAGCACCACGAAGGTCAGCGCAATCGTCACCGGAATGACCATGCCCGCCACCAGCGAACTTCCCCAGTCCTGCAAAAAAACGATCAGCACAATGCACGAAAGAATGATGCCGATCAGAATGGCATCGCGAACGCTGGCAATGGCTTCCTTCACCAGTTGCGCCTGATCGTAGTACACGGAGATGTCAATCCCGGGCGGAAGAGTTTTTCTGATCTGTGCCAGCTCCGCGTACACTCCGTCTGCCACCGCCACCGTATTGGTTCCCGGCTGACGATTGATGCTTAGCAGCACGCCAGGCTTGCCGTCCGCCGTAACCACCGTGTACACGGGCTTCACTCCAGGCTTCACAGTAGCCACATCGCCGATATGCACCGGAACACCGGCAGGCGTGTTCTTAATGACGATATTGGCAATCTCGCTGGGATCGTGGACCTGTCCATCCACCAGATCCAGCACCAGGTCGTGATGTTCTGCAATCAGCCCGGGAGATTCAATCAGATTTGTTCGGCGCACCGCTTCCAGAATTTCTGTCGCCGTCACCGAGGCTCGCAGCAGTTTTGCCGGATCGGGAATGATGTCGAACTCCGGCTCTTCCCCACCTTGCACCAGCACCGTAGCCACGCCGTTCACGCGGTTCAGACGCGGCTCCATGTCGTATGTCGCCACTTCCCACAGCCGGGTCGCCGGCATCGTGCTGGACGTCAGACCAAATCCGAGAATAGGAAAGCTGGAGAAGCGCAGCCGCGTCGCTTCAATTTTCGCCGAGGGCGGCAGCGAGGCTTGAACCGCAGCCATGGCGGAATTCACCCGCTGCAGCGTCTGAAACATGTCCTCTTTCCAGTCGAAAAACAGGTCCACTTCCGCCGTGCCACGACTGGTGATCGACCGTACCGTCTGCAGTCCTTGCACCGTGTTCACAGCTTCTTCAATGGGCCGGGTAATCGTGACCAGCATCTGATCGATCGGCATCACCCCGTTGTCGATAGCAATCAGCACGCGCGGAAAATTTGTCGTGGGAAAGACGGCGATGGGGATACTCAGCGCCAGAATTGCGCCAACGAGCGATAACACGATAATCACTGAGATCACAGCTTTTGAATAGGTGACGAACCAGGCTGGCTTCTCTGTCACATCTGTATCGCGCGCGTTGGCGAGTGGCCCATTCAAGCCCTCGGTTGGCTTGAGTGGGGTTGAAAGATTTGTCATCCCGACCGGAGGTTGCTCGCCTGGGCCCGCCGCAGCGGACGACCGTAGTGGAGAGGCCTGCGTTTCCTCCCGCTTGGGGCTATCTGGCCCGTTCAATGGAATGTCCGCCATCGACTTCTATGCCCCTGTATTCGTACCAGCGTTGGCGCTGGCCGGCGTGGCCTTCACTTTTGTCTTATCCGGTAAGCCATATTGGCCGCTGACGATCACTTGCTCGCCCGGCTGAAGATCGCTGAGAACCTGGATCATTGGCCCTTGCCGAATCCCCGTCTTCACGTCCTGCGCATACGCGCGACTATCCGACTTCACTACCATCACGGAAGTTTGTCCGTTGGGTCCCGTCAAAATTGCGGCAGCAGGAATGACCAGCGCGTCCGCAATTGTCTTCGCCGTGATCGAAACACTCGCCGTCGTTCCTGGTTTCAGTTCGCCCTTCCGATTGTCCGCCTCCACCCATATTTCTTCCGTGGTACTGTTGGGATCGAGCGCGGGACTCAACACGGTCACTTTGGCGGGAACATCCCTGTCGAGCCCCGGAATGCGGAGCGTCGCCGCCTGACCCAGTTGCAACAACTGCGCCTGTTGTTGCGGAATATGCAGCCGCACCACCACCTTCGACGTGTCCATCACAATCAGCAGCGGCGTCCCTGCCGGCGCAATGTCCCCGGGATAGACAGCGCGATCCGCCACCGCGCCATCGATCGGGCTGCGAATTTCCGTATACCCCAACTGCGCCGCCGCGCCCAGATATTGTCCATGCGCCGTTTCAAGTTGCCCCTGCGCCGCCTTCTTCTGCTGCAACGCTCCAGCCGCTTGCAGGTTTTGCAAGTGTTTCTCCGCTGTCGCGTACGCGCTCTGAGCCGCCGTCAACGCCACTTTCGTCGCATCCAATTGCTTGCGCGCAATCGCGCCCTGCTGGTACAGCTTGTCCTCGCTGTCATACAGCTTCTGCTGGGCCTCCAAGGTGGCCCTGGTATTCACCACGTTCAGATTTGCGGTCTGAATTTCTTCCGGCAACCCTGACGAAGTCGTCGAAGCATACATCGCCTGCGCCTGATCGTAACCGCCCTGCGCCGACACAACAGCGGCGGCGAGATCTTTATTCTCCAGCACCGCCAGCAGCTGCCCGCGACGCACCTTGTCGCCACGTTGCACATAGAACTTACGCACCGGCGCCGTAATTTTCGGAGAGATGGAAGCCTGATGGATGGGATACAACACGCCTTCCGCAGTCACCATGTCGGTGATGGTTTGCAACTTCGTCGGCGCGGTCTCCACACTAACCACCGGTTCCGGAGGCGGCACCGCATTGTCGCTGCTGCACCCGGAACAAAACACCATCAGGGCCGATGCCACGATCGTTGCCATGCAGAATGAGAAAACTCGAGGGCGCACTCGATCCGCTCCCGAACCAGCACGAGCGGCCAGTCCGAGACATCCCGCTTCCTTCGCCCGATGCATTAAAATTCTCCTGTCAGCGTCTGCAGCGTTGCCAGAGCGACTCGATAACGAGCCTCTCCCATATCCAATGCATTTTTCGCGGTAGAAAGCGCTGTTTGCGCGCTCAACACCTCAAGCTCAATCGCATCCCCTGCCTTATACTGCAACTTTGTCAGGCGGAGAGAATCGGAAGCAAGATTGGCGTCCTGTTGCAGCGTTGCAAGCTCCGAGCGAGCCACCCTGGCCTCGTTGTAGTACGCGCTCAAATTACTGAGCGCTTCCCGTTGCGCTTGCGACAACTCCACCTGCGCTTGCTGACGCCGATATTTTGCCTGACGCAACTTGCTTTCCGTGGAGCCCCAGTTCCAGATCGGAATATTCATGCCCGCGGTTACGAAATACCCGAGATTCGGCTGTGGGCCAAATTGCCGATAAGCAACGTCTATACTTCGCAAGGCGAACGCATTCGCCTCAATGCCATAGTCCACATCCAGACTGAAAGTTGGGAGAAATCCTGCACGGGCAATCGAAACATCGACGTTCGCCTGCTTCAGCGCGGCCATGACTGAGCGCAGGTACGGGTTGGCATGTTCCGCAAGTGCATCCACCTGATCTGCGGAAGGCAGTGCGGGAGGATTGTCGAGATCATCGACGATTGCGAAATTCTCATCCAGAACCGGCGACAGCAGAACGGCCAGTGCCAGGTGCGCGCGTTCCATCGCCAGTTGCGCTTCCTGTAGCGCGATCTTCTCCTGGTCGAACTGTAGCTGCGCCTTCACAACATCGGCATGAGGAATCTCTCCACCCTTCTCCAGGTCTTTCGTCGTCGTCAGAAATCCGGTAGCCGAATCCAGATTTTGCTGGGCACTGATATTTTCGCGTTGCGCGACGATGGCGTTGTAATAGAGAGTCGTCACCGTCACCGTCAGCCCTCGCTTGGCAATTTCGGCCTGTGCCTGCGCAAATGCATCGGCTGCTTGCGCGCGCCGATACGGTGCCAGCGTAAAAAAACCTGCCGGCATGTCCTGATGAAGTACCGCCCAAGACCGGTAGACGTGTACGCCGTCGTTGGTAACGAATCGTCCGGTCGGAACCTTGGTGCCCCCGTTTGTGCCCAGAAATTGCTGGGTTGAGCTGATGGAGGGGAGCAGCGATGCTCGAGCCTGCACACGGTCTTGCTTTGCAAGTTCGGCGTTCATCACCGCCGCTCTATACTGCGCGTAATATCGGCGCGCGCGATCGATTGCATCCTGCAGCGTGATGGCAATAGGAGCACCGCTGGTTGCAACCTGGGTCGATGTCTCCGCCGCGGAAGCGGCTTGCGATGCATCGGCTGCAGGCACCGGCGCCTGCACCAATATCTGGCCCTCACATCGATGCCAGCCCATTGCCAGCCCCAGCACAAACACGATTGCCGGCCGTCCCTTCCAGCGAAAGCATCCTGCCGTTCTTGACCCCAATTTCATCCATGAACTCGTCTGCACAAGGTCGCTTTTGCCTCGAACTATAACGGACTCTCCGGAAAACAACATGACGTCATCTTTCCTGGGTGGTGGATGCGTCTCGATTTCGCAGCAACCGTCCCGTCTGAAATGAAGATGGCTCCAACCATCTCGCTTTGGCGCACACCTTCCATCATCGTCGCACGCGTCGCGCGCAGGCACATAACTCATTTGTACGGTTCTCGGCTGAAGACAACCTTAAGACGAAGCGTAGAACCCGACGAGCGTACCTGCTGGATCGCGCATCGACCTAGTCCCGAACCGCGAAATTGTTCCTCCGCAGCGCTGGAGCACTGCCACGCAAAACAGGTATAGTGGCTGGCATGAAGAAACACCGTCTCTTCGCCGCATGGATCTTCGTCGCCTTCCTGGTCACCGCCCCTAGTGCAATCTCCGCACAAACAACAGCGGCCACCGCGCCAACCAAAGATTCCAGCTATATCGATTCGCAAGGAACCGCCCATGTCACGCGCATCGTTCCCCTCCCGAAAACCGTGAGCCCGCAAGCCCAGCAATTTTTGGCTCGACCCATCTCGGACGCCAAGTCGAATAGTTCTCTCGAGCAGCGGCGAAAAGGTACGGATATCTGGCAGGCGCGCGCAGGAAAAGAGTTCGAACAGGTATATCCGGTGAATGTATCGCACAGCACCATCGCCGGCGTCCCTGTGCTCATCATCACTCCGCTGAAGGTACCGTCAAAGAAGCAGGATCGAGTTCTGATCAATATTCACGGCGGCGGTTTCAATTCGGATTCAGGCTCCTTGACCGAGACAGTTCCGGTTGCCAACCTGACCCAGACCAAGGTGATTGCGGTGCTCTACCGGCTCGCGCCGGAGCATCCATTCCCAGCCGGTCTCGACGACATTATCGCTGTCTATAAGGAAGAGCTGAAAACGCATCAGCCGAAGAATATGGCGATCTACGGCACCTCAGCAGGAGCGATCCTGACCGGTGAGATGGCGGTGAAGCTGAAACAGCTTGGATTGCCGCAGCCCGCCGCGCTGGGGATTTTCTCCGGTATGGGCGACTTTGACCGCTCCGGCGATTCGCAATCGATGTATGCGCTGGATGGCCTCTCCGGCTATCTCAAACCGCCGTCGGGCACGCATGATCCGGAATATGTGGGTTCCACCAGCCCGAAAGATCCGGTGCTGTCGCCCGAGTATGCAAACCTGACCGGACTGCCCCCCATCTTGTTCATCACCAGCGAGCGGGACATGCTGTTGAGCGGCACAACAATTCTGCATCGCGCGTTTTTGAACGCTGGAGTCGACGCGCACCTCATTGTCTTCGAAGGATTGCCGCACGCGTTCTGGAACAATGTGAACTTGCCGGAGTCGCGCGAAGCAGATCAGGACATGGCGAATTTCTTCGACCGATATGTGGGAAAATAATGGCTTGCAGTGACTGATCGTCCGCTCGGGTGCCCCTCCAAGCCCGCTTTTGGCTTGAGTGGGATTTAATAGTCGGAGTAAAGATGTATGTCTTTTCCCATCAAAGTTTGTGTCGTCTGCTCGGAAGAGTTTGAACTGAAGCCGGACAAGCCCGGCTTCGCCAACCGCTGTCCTGCATGCAGCGAACCCGAGTCAGCCGTCGGCGGAAACCGTCCCATGGATGCCAACGAGCGCAAGGCCCACAGCGAATTGAACGAGGCTCGCCGCGGTGCTATCCGCGAGTTGCTCTATCGCAAAGACAGCTAAGCGCTGGCGATAAAACAGCCTGATTCTGGCTGAAGAAAACTTGCGCTTTGTATCAGGGCCCGCCGTCGGTCGGGCCGTAGACGTCGAAAATATACTTGGGCTTCA
>JAJZCA010000082.1 GCA_021798735.1 Acidobacteriota bacterium
TACATCTGACGATCTGTGATTGCGTACAGCATGGCGCAGCCTATCCTTCTTCCCGTCCTCGCGTCCAAATCAGTGGAACCAGCGCAGGCCGTAACAACTGAGGCTTCTGCTTTGTCCTCCTGTGATACTGTCGAAAATGCGACCGGCAGGGCGAGTCCGCTTGTTTCGCGCCGTTGTCGGGGCGATCCATCCGCAGCACCGTCAGCCACAGCCGGCAAATGCACCACCCCTAGATTGAAACAATAAAATAAAGCGATGGAAAGTAACGATGGAAATATTTGATCTGCTCGTCCTCGGTTCCGGCCCCGCCGGGCAGCGGGCGGCAATTTCGGCCGCCAAGCTGGGCAAGCGCGTCGCCGTCGTGGAACAACGGGAATTTGTCGGAGGCGTCAGCGTCAATACCGGCACCATCCCCAGCAAGACCTTTCGCGAAGGCGTGCTGCATCTGTCGGGCTACAACTATCGCTCCATCTACGGCATGAATTATCGCGTCAAAGACAAGATCACCATGGCCGATCTTGCCTTCCGCGTGCAGCACGTCATCAAGACGGAAGTCGACGTGACCGAGGCGCAGTTGTCGCGCAACAACGTCGAGGTGCTGACAGGCACTGCCAACTTTGAAGATCCCACTCACATTCGCGTGACCAACTCGCGCGGCGCCAGTGTGTACGAAGCCACAAACACCTTGATCGCTGTCGGCTCGCGTCCCGCCACCAATCCTAAAGTGCCGCTGAACGGCCGCAACATCATCAACAGCGATCAGGTCATCGCCATGCCCGAGCTGCCAAAAACGCTGATCGTGGTTGGCGGCGGCGTCATCGGCGTTGAATACGCCTGCATGTTCGCCGTGCTCGGCGTGCGCGTTATCCTGATTGAAAAACGCCCCAAGCTGCTTGAGTTTGCCGATCAGGAGATTGTCGAGGCGCTCAGCTATCACCTGCGCGACAGTCGCGTCACCATGCGGCTGAATGAAGAAGTGGAAAGCGTCGAAGACCTGCCCGATGGCACCGTGGTTGCCAACACCGAAAGCAAGAAGAAGATCTCCGCCAACGCGCTGTTATACGCGGTCGGGCGTCAGGGCAATGTCGACGATCTCAACCTGACCGCCGCCGGCTTGGAGGCCGACAAGCGAGGCCGCATCAGCGTTGACGAAAACTATCGCACCACGGTACCCAACATTTTTGCTGCTGGCGATGTCGTCGGCTTTCCCGCGCTGGCCTCGGTTTCCATGGAGCAAGGCCGCATCGCCGCCGCGCGCATTTTCGGCGACGACTGTATCATGTCGAATCCCAAATATTATCCCTACGGAATTTATACGATCCCGGAAATTTCCTTCATCGGCAAGACCGAAGAGCAGCTCACGGAAGAGGATGCGCCGTATGAAGTCGGCGTCGCGTACTATCGCGAAATTGCGCGCGGCCAGATTCGCGGCGACGCCACCGGCCGGCTGAAACTCATCTTCCATCGCGAGACGCGCCACCTGCTCGGCGTCCACATCATCGGCGAGGGTGCCAGCGAACTGGTCCACATTGGCCAGGCCGTCATGGCGCTGAATGCAACCATCGACTATTTTGTCGACACGGTCTTCAACTACCCGACCCTGGCGGAATGCTACAAAGCCGCGGCCTTCAACGGTCTGAACCGCCTGAGCAAGGCGGTTGAGGAGATCTGAATCATGGGAAAAAGTCTTGGCATCCACCTGACCGGACGCATCGTCACCGGCGTCGTTGAGCATCAGAAGCCCTGGTCCCGGCTGTTTCATTTCCCCCAGGATCAGGAAGACACAGGTTCTCTCCTGGACACGCCGCTCGACAGACTGATCGATTTAGTGCGCGAACAGGCACTCCGCGCGGCTGGAGATTGTGGGCCTATCGATGCCGTAGGCCTGGCCCTGCCGGGCATTGTGCGCGATGGCGTGGTAAAGGACTCACCCAATCTGGCCCAGTTGAAGGGAGCGCGCATCGCGGAAAAAGTCCATCGCGCGCTCAGCGAAGCAGGCATCACCGCGCCCGTCACCGTGTTGAACGACGCCGACGCCACCGCCACCGGAGTAGCGGCAAAACATGATCGCCTCGATGCCTTTATTCGCCTGTGGGCGCTCGGCTACGGCATTGGATTTGGACGCTACCCCTATGCGCCGGGCATCTGGGAAGGCGGCCACTGCGTGGTCACGCTCGACTCCACAGAGAACTATTGCGGCTGCGGCGGGCGCGGCCACCTGGAAGGCATCATGGGCCATCGCGCCATGCGTCTGCGCTTCCTCGACATGGAGCCGGAGGAAGTGTTCGCCCAGGCGAAAGCGGGCGAATCGCGCTGCAAGGAATTTGTGCGGTTATGGCATCGCGGTCTCGCCGCAGCCACCGCCAACTCGATCCATATGGAAGGGCCCGGGCGGTTTTACTTCACCGGCTTCAATGTCCGCTTCCTCGACATGAAACTGCTGCAACATTATTTGCAGCAGATGGTAACCATGAGTCCTCTGCAAAACTACACCCTGGAAGTGGTCCCCATGAGCGACGATCTGGCTGTCACCGGCGCCGCTATCGCCGCCTCCCAGGCTGCGAAAACATAAGCAATTTCGTGTCATCCTCAGGTGGCTGGCCGATGTCGTGACTTGATACATGAGACAGCTTCTTATGCAAACTGGACGCGGTTTCGTCCTTGCTTTTTCGCCCGATAGAGTGCAGCATCCGCCGCGTTCAACAATTCCTCAGCGGGACGGTTGAGCATGGCATTCTCGCTGCAAACTCCGATGCTCACCGTAACGACACGGGCCAGCTGCGAATCTTCATTCGCGATCTTCAGGTCCTCAACCGACATGCGCATCGCATCGGCGACCAGTTGCGCGCTCTCCCTGTTCGTCTCCGGCAGGATCGCGGCAAATTCCTCGCCTCCATACCGCGCCAGGGTGTCACTGGATCGCCGTAGTTTTTTCAAGAGCTGCTCGGCAATCTTTTTCAAGCATTCGTCTCCCTCCGGATGACCATAGCGATCATTCAACTTTTTAAAGTGGTCCACGTCGATCAGCAGCAGAGACAGAGGCTTCTGCGTCCGGATCGAGCGCTTCCATTCCGCAAGCAGCACCTCATCGAAGTGCCGTCGATTGTAGATTCCCGTCAGTCCGTCGCGGATCGATATGTCTTGCAGCCGGTCGACGGCGTCCACCAGTGCGCGACTGCTACTCGCCAGATCTTGCTGTGACCGCAGATATTTGCCTTGTAAAAGTGCGGCCCGCAGCCCATAGAGCACAACCGCGATTGTGATCGATGCGAATCCGATCCACGGATAGGCAGACGCAATTCTGGCTCCCATGATCACCATGACGAGCGTGAACAACACTGGACTCAGGTTGTCGACCAACAGCCCGATGGAACGGTTTGAATTCTTATTTGTCTCATTGGGTGCCGCCGATCCGTCCGGCCAGAACGCCAGCACTGCCAGCAGCAAAAGGCAAGGCAGTCCCCAGAACACGTCCTGCAGTCCCTGCGCGATGTTTCGCTCCAGTTCGAAATAGCCCAGGATGAGAGACACAACGGCATAGGACCAGAGATAGATGGAAAGAGCGACGTAAAAGCGCCGCTTGGCCGACGCCGGGTTGCCAAACAGGCGCAATGTGACAGCTCCCGCGAGCGTAAGATTCTCCGCGTTGTAGACATCCATCAGCGATGTCGTAGAGATGGCTGCTAAGTGGCCCGTTGACGGCAGGATCGTGAAAAGCTGGAAGTAAATCAGTACGGCGGCAACGATCGCTTGCGCTCCGTTCAGCCAGAAGAGAACTCTCAGGTCGGCTTCGTCGCTGGTGAAGGAAATCGCCAGAAGAACAGGAATTCCATAGATCAGGAAAAAGAAATCCGATATGGTAGCCGTTGTCTGCGGGAGCTTCATCACCAAGTCGTACGTGGATCCGATTTGACCCGCAATCGAGAGAAGAAATCCACATGCGACCAGAATCCATAGCATTCGGGTTTCGGCATTTTGTCTGGAGGCACAGCTAATAAGACAACCCGCGGCGGCAAATACAAAATCCAACGCAATCAGCACGTTGAGCGCGACCATTGCCTGCGGGTCGACGACAATCAGAACGCCCTGGGCAAGCAGGCTGATGGCGCAAACCGCCAACAAAACGCGGGTGGACATCCAGTGTGGACACACGGCTGCGGGAGCCGCAAAGGATGGTGCGTTCGGCTCCATCGCAGGGTCAGACCTCAACCCCGGGTCGTAGAGATCCGCCTGCCGAAGCAGCCATGCATTGTCCGCTCTTGTCATACGTGCTGCACCCATAGAAGTCGAGTCTGCGCGAAATTCGTCACCCATTCGAGCGAGGAATACAGTCCAGCGCGAATCGCGACAGGTGTTTTGTCAGTTACGGAGTGATGTCCCTAATACTGCACGGAATTTGTCCGCAGCGGGATGTTTTTTTTGCTGAAAGCGCACGATGGTAACGTCCGGGGGGCGCCGGCAACAGCGACTCAGCGAACGCCTTCCCCACGTCAGTCGAGGGATCGGCGTTTTTCCACCAGAGAAGAGAATCGGGGTGCCCCAGGTCTCGATTCTGAGACCTGGGGTTCTGTCACGGCACAGCCTTCCACGCACCTGATCCAGAAGATTGGCAGCAGAACGCTACAGCGTGTAGACGTCTCATACCGAATCATGCCTCTTGGCAGGGAGACAATCTGGAGTCCTCCGTTCGTGGTTCGCGCGAACTTCCCACATCTCAAATTCGAGATGTGGGGCACCCAGATTCTCGACCAATTACTTTTTCTTCGTAAACAGGCTCAGATCGATCGCGCCCGCCATGGCCTGATATCCGGCATCTTTCGGATGCAGATGGTCGCCGGAATCAAATTGTGCCGCGAATTGCTGCGGATTCTGCGGGTCGCGCACCGCCTTGTCGAAGTCCGCAACACCGTCGAAGATGGGGCTGGTACGAATCCACTCATTCACCGCGTTGCGCACCTGATTGCCCGCGTCGGAATAATATCCGCAACCTTGATACGGAGTCAGCGTCGCGCCGATCACTTTGATGCCGTGTTGATGGGCCTGCGCCGCAATCTCTGCGATGCCAGTCTCTAACCGCTGCGTCAAATCGCCGTAGGGTTGATGGTCAGAAGTGAACCGTCCGATGTCGTTGATACTTTCCAGAATAATGACGTAGCGCGCCCCACTGCGCGCAATCGCGTCCGAATTGATGCGCGACACTGCGTTTGGCCCGTAGCCGTCCAGCAGCACGCGATTGCCTCCGATGCCGACATTCACAACGCCCAGCACGCCGGCTTTTTTCGTACCGGGATCAGCCGCCAGACGCGACGCCAGATAATCCGGCCAGCGATGATTTTCGTTCACAGTCGCATACGCTCCGTCTGTAATCGAGTCGCCAAACGCAATCACAGCCGAGTCTCCCGGCGCATCGACATCGACACCCGACACAACATACCAGGATTTGCTCTCCCAGGATTTGCCCCCCAGGTCCGCCGCCGCTACTTGATTGCCGGTTGCCGCGTAGGAGATTTGTTGCGCTCCGGAATGTGTCGTTGTCGCCATGGTGTGATCGGGAAAATAGATGCTGACGTCCATGTCCGTCAACGCCGGAACGTTCAGCGCAACCGGATCGCTGACCACCTCCGCGCCGGGAGGAATGACGACCGAGTCCATATTGTTGAACGTCAATGGATGGTCGGTGCCCGCTTGAATGCCGCTTTGATTCGGAGTTCCATCGGCATTGGCGCCAAAACTTCCGCTCGCGCTCAACGCGATGTGCGCCGCGCCAATATGCAGCGGCACCGTGCCGAAGCGGTTCGAGAACCACACGCGTGCCTGCTGGCCGCCAACGCTGCTATGCACAATCTCCCGCAACGTCTGCCCAGTAAAGTCGGAAGCGCTGCCGGGATCGACCGCAACCATGCCCGCGCCCCAGGTCGCCACCCACGGCGAGTGCGCTGCCGCACTTGCGGCGTAACAATTGGGGACAACCAGCATGAAGCCTGCCATCGCCAACGCTGCAAAACCGGCAGCCTGCTTGCGCGAGGCGCCATGAACACGTCCATCGAGTCTCAAGGAAGTTGGAAAGAAGTGCATGAGTTCTCCTCAAATATCTGTCAGAGAAAATGTATCAGCAACCATGCCGGATTGGCGAAATTTCCGGGCCTCTTTCCAGTTTCCATCGCGCCACGCAGACGGTCCTCCCGGCGTGGTGCGATGTTTCTTCACCCAAAAAATTGCTCTTGCGACCGAAGGCCGCGCAAAAAGCTGAGCAGAGACACGGCCGGCGGAAAGTCTCACCAGCCATGTCTCCTCCGATTGAATTGGCAGAAGAGCTTCTGCTGCGCTGGGATTATCTGCGTCTCTGTCTCTGGCGGTAGATTTGTCGACTGGCATAGTTCTGCCGCCGGTTGATATTTTGCCGCTGGCGCCATGTAAGCCTGCCGCCGTTTGCGCGACGGTCCGCCACAACGGAGCGATGGATGTTCTGTTGGCGATTCAAGTCCCTTGCCGCTTGACGGGAATTGAGTTGTCCGGTCCGAAGCCCTTGAGCAATTCTTCCCTGCTGATTGTAGGCGCGGCCATTCACCGTGTCCCTTGCCGCTATGGCTGGATTCCCATGATTGGCGGAGTAAAATTGCGACCTGTCCATGCTGGCCCTCTGCTCATGTGCCATCTGGTTGGCCGTCGGCTGGAAGTGCTGCTCGCGAGCCGCCTGCATTTCCGCGCGCGTCGGAGCCGCATGAATACCGCCCTCGCCGCCGTTGTAGCTGACGCGGTTATTGACCACCGTGTTGTTGATCACTGTCCTGTTGTACGTATTGTGGATGATTGTCGTATTCACATTCATCACAGAGCGGTTATAGAAGAAGTTGCCGCCGCGCCAGTAGCCGCCGGCAAAACCGATCCCGCCGTAACCAAAACCATAGTTCACGCCGCCATAGAAGCCGACATGAGGGCCCCAGTAGCCAACGTGCCACACATACAAGCCTCCGGCAAAGCCCCAGTATCCCGGCGTCCACAGCAAACCCACTCTTGGCGGATGCACCCATACACCGGGGACCCAATAATACCCGGCAGGGCCGTATGCCCAGTAGCCCGGTGTCCACAAGTACCCGGCTCCCGGGCACACTGGCTGCGTATAAACCGGCAGAGCAGGCGGCGCGATGGCCACCGAAACAAACACCCCGGCAAACGAGGAGGCTGGCATCGCAACGATTGCCAGCGCAAGCAATATCTTTCGCAATGAACCAAAAACGAGCATGACCTAATTCTTCTCCCGTCGTCCTAATATTCGCTCCCCGCATAACTGCTTTGCCTGCAAAGGAACGCTTTTCCAGGCCGCAAGTCGTGCGATGTCTGGCCTTGTTTCGGTATGGACGCATTCCACACGGAATTGTTGCGGAAAAAATTCGCTTGGGATGCGGGTGCGGTTACCGCTGCGCGTGTATCTGGCGGAACTTCTTTCAGGGAAAAGGAATGCGTCAGTATTCGCGCTGGTAGGTGCGGGTAATGCGGTCGTGCCAGCAGAGATTGTCTTCGTCGACAAAGCACCACAGGAACCCAATTCCCAGCGGCAGCAGGGAAACCCACCACGCAGCCAGGCGACGTTGCAGCGCGGAGCGGGTCGGGTTCTGGTCGTCAAAGGTGCAGAGCGCAATGTGCGCATACAACATCCCGGCCGTGGCGCCGCTCAACGAGAAGAACAGCATCTGGTACAGCACCCACAGCGCGACATACACCACGCCCGCCAATGCTACGGCGGTCAGCCCCGTGGGCAAGTGCGGAGTGGATGCAACAAAGACCGCGAGAAATCCGAGGAAGCTGGCCGTCACGGCGGCAAAGTCCACAGCAAAGGCCATCACGCGGCGATCGATCGAAGCCGGATCGACCATGAACGGCACATATTCTGCAACTGTGGACTGCGCTCGCCGGCTGTACGCTGCGGGTTCCTTGTCGAGCGAGATCGAGGCCCATTCCAGTCCGCGAAAATTGTTTGCGGCCGGCGCGCTGGAAGCGGAACTGATCGAACGCGCCGACTTGCAAACGTCCGCATTGATGTTCGAGGGAGTCGTCGCGGAACGAGCTTCCATCCCGGATGCCGGAAAACGTTGTGTACAGCCCTCGTTGACATATTCGCGTGTCGTGGGCCCTGCGGTCTGCTTCGCAACAGAACTCGGCGCGGCTTTCGCTGCGATTTCATACTTTGCGGCTTCAACCACGCTCCGCTGCACACCCGCTACGAATTCTTCGATCGCTTTTCGTTGCTCTCTCGCGGCTTGTTCCGTAATCGGTTCCAACGTCGATTGCATCGCGGCTTCGATTTCCGGCTGGACCTCAACTTCCGGCTGCACCTCAAAGATTCTCAGTTGCGTAGGCTGCTCGTCCTGAGATGAGGGCGTCTGGTCGCGGGTGGGGTCCTCCGGCAGATGGGGTCGAGCCCGGCGGGAAGAGACCAGTTCGCGCGGAAACTCAATCAGTTTCGACGGCAGCATGGCTCGGGGTTCAATCAGCGACGAAGCCAGAAGATCTTCGAGCGACGGCTCTGGTTCCGGCTCGGCCTGGTGCAGGCGCATCTCTCGGGTACGCGCGGCAAACTGCGGCATCACAGGGGTTCCCGGCGCCATGGACTGGGTAACGATGGCGGAACCATACCGCTGAAGAAACGCCTGCTCCCCATCGGCCGGACGACTCAAGGAGATCGAGGTCTCCGCTGAATTTTTGGAGGAGGGCTGAGCGCTATCGTCTGAATTTGAATTGACGTCCTGAAATAAATTGCCGGTAGTCTCAAGTGCGGCAGCTTCCGCGGCTTGCTGCGCGCGCTTCTCTGCCGCCAACGCCTCGGCACGCGCTACCTCGGCAGCTAACAATTCACTGTACGTTGGCGCGGCTGCGTACCGCGATGCAACCGCACGAGCGATTTTCGTCGCTCGAGAATCGACAGGTGCGCGGGTCGGCGACGGGGGCTGAACCGCTGTTTGCGGGCGGTGCGCTCGATACCGATCGAGACGCTCCGTAATCTCCTGTTTCCAATCGCCGCTCAGCAGTGGCTGCTGGGGGACTAGTGGGGACTGTGTCGCGGACAATGCTGTACTCACCCTCGTTCTCCTATTTTATAGCCCTATTATTAGTGCAATTTCCACAAAAAAATTTGTCCCCTGAAATTTGCTGCCTGCCAAACTGGAATGCAACGGAAGCACTCAGTTCCGTCTCATCTCAAAAACGCTTTTCAAATCGGCTTGGGAAGGAAGAATCGCGGAGAGATCCAACAAAGTTGGGCGCGCTGCGTGCAGCACGAAAGCGTCGTCGCCAAAATTGTCTTAATACCAGAGCGGCGGATCGGAAAACTAACGACCAAAACTTTGCCCGGGGCAGGAACGTTTACACTGAAAGTGTTCCGGCCAATGAGAACCCGTGCTTGTATCTGTACCATGCTGCTCGCGTTTTGTCATGTGCGAATGAATGCGCAGACATCGATCATGCGGCTTCCGCGCGGTCATTCGGGAACCCATCCGGTCCTTCTTCTCACTGCGAAAATGCAGGCGAGCGCACCACCGGCTTCCAGCCAGAACTCAGTTGCAACCGCATCGGCTACAGCACCTTCCTCGGATTCCGCGCTTCCAGATGCGCCACAACCTGCGACTGAAAATCTGCCGATTGCCGAGCCGATTCCCGCGCCGTCCGCCGGCGTCCCGGTCACCATCCATGCGCGCCGTCAGGAACGCCGCGGCGATACCTACGATTTACGAGGCGGGGTGGAAATCGACTATCAGGATTACGTGATCCTCGCCGACCATGCCAACTACAACACCGCCACCGGGGACATCGATGCTGACGGCCACCTTCAAGTAACTGGCGGACCCGATCAGGAAGACTTTGCCGCCGATCACGGCACTCTGAATCTGAACCAGCAGACCGGCCACTTCTATAATGTGATCGGATCGGTGGGCGTGCTGCATGCGGCGTCCCCGGCAAATGCGTATGTTCCCAGGCTGTTTGGGCTTCCGCCGTCCAGCAACAAAGGCCTGTACACCTCGACGAATCCATTTCTGATCACCGCCAAAGAACTCATCAAAAAAGGTCCGGATAGCTATGAGTTGGTCGGTGGCAGCATGACCTCCTGCCGCGTGCCCAAGCCCGATTGGCGCATTTTCGCGCCCCACATTATGGTAGACAATGGCACCGCGAAGGCAGCGAACGCCAACTTCCGCGCCCTGGGATATCCCATCTTGTACCTGCCGTATGTCACCCATGGCGTGGATTCCTCCAGCCGGCAATCGGGTTTCCTGATTCCCGCGCTGGAAGTGGGCTCCGTCATCAAAGGCACGGTGATTGGCGAGCAATATTACTGGGTCATCAATCGCAGCGCGGACCTGGTAGTGGGCTTCCAGTATTATTCCCTGCGCGGATGGGAGCAGAACGCCGAGTTCCGCTACAAGGGTATGGGCAAGACTTTCGTGCATGGACTGTATAACGGACTGGAGGACCGTGGCCTGGCTCCGCTCTATATCAACCAGGGCGGCCAGGACACCATCATCACTGCCCGCCATGACTTGACTCCTTATACCCGTGCGGTCACCAATGCGGAGTATCTTAGTTCCTATATCTACCGGCTGATCTTCGCCGAAAACTATTCGTTGGCGGTCGCCTCCGAAGTCAAGTCGTGGGCCTTTCTGACCCACGAAAAAAATGGCTTCGCCAGCAGCTTCGATGCTGATCGCTATGAGAAATACGCCAGCCTCATCTCCGGGGATGAGGTCCACATCTTCCATCTGCCGCGGATCGAGTTCGACGCCCTGGACCACAATCTGGGCCGGTCGGGGGCGTTCGCTGGCGGCGAAGCATCGCTCGGATTTCTGGCGCGCTCTGAGCCCTATTATCAGGCCCACCACGTCGGCCGCCTCGATCTGTTCCCCCATGTCACCATGCCCTGGATCGCGGATGGATGGACCTTTCGCCCAACGTTGGGCCTGCGCGAGACAACCTACTCGCACAGCCAATTGTTGGGCCCAGTACCCGCCGCAGCCCCCGACCAGCCGGCAACCGCATTGCCGGGTGAAGACGCCGTCCCGACCGCCAAAAACGCCAGCATCAATCGCGCCGCCGTGGAAGCCGACCTCCAGATTCTGCCTCCCGTCTTGGAGCGCGACTTCAACGGCCCGTATCTGGCGAATCATTTCGGAGTTGCCCTGCGCCATACCATCGAACCGGAGTTCAATTATCGCTACGTGGCGGGCGTTCGCAACTTCAACAACATTCCACGCTTCGATGTCACAGACATCTACAGCGACACCAATGAGGTGGAATATGGCGTGACCCAGAGGATTTTTCTGAAGCGGCTGCATCCCAAACCATGCGACCAGCCTCTCCCCGCAGTCGAACAACCGCAGCCGGACAATTCAGGCTGCGCGGGAGCTCCGCGCCAATGGGCCTCCTGGTTTATCGGACAGAAATATTTTGCCGATCCCACGTTTGGCAACGCCGTCATTCCAGGACGCCGGAACATCTTCTCGACGACGCTCGACCTCAGCGGCATCGCCTATATCACCGCCCCGCGCAATCTCTCCCCAGTAGTCTCCAGACTGCGAATCAATCCCAGCTATACCACGGACCTGGAGTGGGACGCCGACTACGATACGAAAGCGGGCCGATGGGCGGCCAGCGATGTCTATGCCGACTATCACCACGGCAATTTCTTTTCCGGCCTTGGCCACTCCCTGCTGAACGCCGTGGGCGAAACGCCCATGCCCCCCAACCAGCCCGCCAATGTCGTCAACTACAACCAGATGCAACTCCTGCTCGGCTACGGCGCCATTACCAAGCCCGGCTTAAGCGCGGCGGCGAAAACCGACTTCCAGTTGGAGGGGCGCGCGCTCATATACGGAGGCCTGCAGGTGACATACAACCGGAATTGCTGCGGCCTTACGGTTGAGATCCAGCAATTCTCGCTAGGGGCGGCCCGCAATGAGACCTCCGAAACCTTCAACCTGTCCCTGTCGGGCGTGGCTGCGGTCGGCAGCCTGGTGCGCGCCGAGCGCCTCTTCTAACTCGAGTTTTTTGTCCTGCCACGGTATGGCTTGCCGCGTCGTTTGCAGATGGATGGGATACTGTGAATCTGTGGCCCTGAGCGAGGCCGGCAGGAGCACTGCTAGAAAGAAAATTACTGGCTTGCGCCCGCGATCGGCACGCCCGGACATTTGGCCTGCATCCACTGCCGATAGGTCATCTTGTCGTGGCGCGGATTGAAGCGTTCTCCTGGACAGACCGGGCATCCCGCCGCCTGGCGCAACTGATTGCTCCAGGAAGAACGTTTGCGACGCCCATCCGGGTCCCACAGGTCCTGCGATCTGTTCCCTGGCGACGCCAGCGAAACGGTGTAGCTGGGGCCCATGCCCTCGGCCCAGTCGGCAGCGGGCTGTACCGGCAGTTCGCCTCCCTGCGCGCTGTAGGGAGTCGTGCAGCCGCCGCTTTCCCCTTTGCTGTCGCTGCAGGTAACGGAGGCACTGCGCTTGGGCTTGCTATGGGCATTGCCCAGCGACTGCGTGCGCGGCTTTGAGCCAAAGACATCGGGGCCACCGTTTGAATCT
>JAJZCA010000083.1 GCA_021798735.1 Acidobacteriota bacterium
ATCTATAGCAAATCGCAGTAGGTGTTGGAGTCCACCGCAAACCGCTCAACTGGGCAGATGACTCCTCGAAGCTGCAAATACTTGGAGGAGTCATGCCCGAACCCATACCCGATCTCACCATGAACCGACACCCCGGGGAGTTAAATGATCCCCAGCAGAGACATCTCAGAGTCACTTGCCAATATATCGACAAGCTTCTGAGCGACGTTGAACACGTTCTTCATGCGGCGACGTCTCCATCTCCATTCCCCCGGTACGTCGTGGACATCACACCCGCGCAGACCCGCGCGATTGAGGACCACATCCGCCGCCTGCGTTCGCAACTGCTGCGTACGCTGGCCTGGCAGCACATGAGACCAAACTCGCCGGAAATTCCAGCGACACGCGCGGTGATGACAGACCTGGCTTTTGTCGACATCGCGGTCGAGGAACTAAAACCCGGTTACATGCGTGGCTATGGCGCTGTCCCGGAGGATGCGGTAAGCGAACTCAATGGAGTGGTCTACGAGCTTCGCTCCCTGGTCGCAGGCATGGAACGCTATGTCCGCCAGGAGTTGGGTACCAACCTGGAGGCGCGCCTCCGGAAACTGGAGGAAACCGGGTGCGATGTGGACCTGTTGCGGCTCATGGAGCAGATCGTCACCCGTCAAGGCCTGGTGGAATTCCGATCGCGCATCGATTCGCTTGCGTCACGCCTGGAGGACAACGATTTGGAAGTGGCCCTGTTCGGTCGAGTCAGCAGCGGCAAATCTTCTCTGCTGAATGCGCTGCTCGGCACGGATGTTCTTCCCGTCGGCATCAACCCCATTACGGCGGTGCCCACCAAATTGCGCTACGGGACATCCTTGCGAGCGACGGTGACCTATGGCGACGGAAGAAATGAGATCGTTTCGATCGGGGAACTTTCCAAGCTGATCACGGAACAAGGAAATCCGGGCAACCTGCGGAATGTTGTCCGAGCGATGGTTGAGGTCCCATCGCCACGCCTCCGGCACGGCATCGTGCTGGTGGATACGCCGGGACTCGGCTCCCTGGCAAGACGCGGAGGCGCGGAAACTCTGGCCTATCTACCTACATGCGACCTTGCGCTGCTCTTGATCGATGCGGGGGCTACGTTGAACGACGAGGATATCGGAACGCTGCGCCTGCTGTATGAAGCGGGAATCCCCGCCATCGTTCTACTCAGCAAGGCAGACCTGCTTGGGCAAGGAGATCTGCGCCAGGTTGTCGGCTACATTCAGAAACAGCTGCAACACGAGTTGGGTCTGGAAATGAACGTTCATCCTGTCAGCTCGCTTTCGAGCCATTCCATCCTGCTCGATTATTTCTTTGAGCGAGAGTTGCTTCCCCGATTCGACCAGGCACGCAGTCTCCGGAACGGCTCCGTCGCAAGAAAGATCGGAACCTTGCGCGACTCGGTGATTGCGGCGCTGGAGACGAATCTCGACCGCAAAAAACGCGGAGGGCACAATCTTCCAACCGATGCGCAGGGTCTGGAGGAGCGATTGCGCCAGGTGACCGGCATGATTGGGGAGCAGCGCACCACTCTCAACGATGCCTTTCTGAAACTCGCGGAGTCGCCGGAGGCGGTCCTGAGCCAGGTGGCGGATACCGCGCTGCGATGGATGCGAACTCATTCCAAGACCCGCGTCACGTCGGTACAACTTTCAGAATGGATCCATGATGCTGTTCGGCAAGATCTGGAGCGATCCATTGGAAACATCGACTGGGTGAACCGGCGCGCCATCGACACATTGCTGAGCGTGGCGCAGGAGATGGGGCGAACCGACGTGCCCGCCCAGGATGACCTGGAGATTCTCTTGCGCGATATGCCTCGCTTTGAGATGGCGGCGCTACCGAAGGACATCGACACGGGCCATTGGATGTTTCTGGGAGATGGCCTGGTCCGCGCCAAAATCAGAAACAGCCTGCGGCAAGGTATCGGCGAATTGCTGCAACAGGAACTTCACCTGTACGGTCGCGCGCTGTCGCAGTGGAACCAGCAGTTCGCCAGCAAGATGGAGTTCCTGGTAAGTTCCTACGCCGATGCCTATCGTGTCCAGTTGCACAGGATCGCGGGGACTTCGAAAGACGCGATCGATGCGCCGCAACTGGAAGACGACCTGGCTCGCCTGAAGAACTGGGGCGTGGATGAGATTTCAAATGAAATGCGAACACATGGATAGGGAGGCATGAGTTTGTCGAAATATATGTATATTGCGCTGGGCGGGGCGCTGGGCTCCATTGCTAGATTCTGGGTTGGTTCCGCGGTCGCCAGCAGGCTGGGAACAAAGTTCCCTTACGGGACGTTTGTCATCAACATCACGGCGTGCGTGATCATCGGCTTCTCGCTGACGTTTCTGGCCAAGCGAACGGACCTGAATCCTGCGTGGAGATTTCTGGTGCCGATTGGCTTTGTTGGTGCTTACAGCACGTTTTCCTCGTATGAGTGGGAGACCGTCTCCACGCTGCGAAACGGAGACTTCTCCATGGCTGCACTCTATGCATTCGGCAGTCTATTTCTTGGACTTGCGGCCGTATGGTGCGGCGCTGTCATCGCGGAGATGATCTTATGAGGACCCACAAACAACTCGTCATTCATCAATCGATCCTGGCGACGAAAGCGATACTTTGACTCTCGCACGGGATACAATTGCGGCGAAAAGGTCCGATCGTTCTTGCCGCCCGGATTGACGCCATCATCGAGAGTCGTCGCGAGCGGCTGGCGCAGGAGTTGTTGCAACTCAGCAAAGAACCGGAAGCAGACAGAGCTGGCTGGGGATCGCTCGGACGAACTGCCGAGTTTCTCGTTGCCCAGCGCGGGCTACGCGGATAAAGGAGGATTCATGTTGCAAGCGGGCAAGGCAGTCAAGGTCTCGATCTACTTGAGCGAGGGATCGACACATCACGGGGTCTCAACCTATTCCAGTATCCTCGACTTTCTTTTCTATCGCGGAGTTTCCGGCGCAACCGTGCTGAAGGGCGTAGCAGGGTTTGGCGCGGACCATCACATCCATTCCGCGAGCTTCGTCGAAATTTCGGACCACTTGCCCCTGAAGATCGAATTCATCGAATCGCGGGAAAAGGTGGAGGAGCTTCTCGGCAAACTGGAAGAAATGGCTGGCACCGGCATGATCGAAGTGCAAGAGACTACAGTGGCCAAGCCGGCCCAAACCTCGAAGCAAAAGAGCGCCGCACTCCCAGCGCACCTGAAGATCGAGGGCAGGGCCAGGCTGATGCGCATCTACATCGGTGAATCCGATCGGTGGAAAGACAAGCCGCTTTACAAGGCACTGGTTGAAGCGATGCGGGCCAACGACATTGCCGGCGTCACCGTCTATCGGGGCATTCTCGGTTATGGCGCGCACAGGCGGATCCACAAGGACAAGCCCCTGCACCTGTCCCACGACTGCTCAATCATGCTTTCGGTGATCGATACGGAAGAGAAGCTTCAAGCCTTTCTGCCGATGGTCGAACAAATGGTGCAGGAGGGATTGGTCGTTTTGTCGGACGTAGATGTCATCAAGTACTCGTATCGCGCGCTGGATACGAATCAAGGCGCGATATGAGCGGAGGATAGGTCATGAAAGAACAGTTTCAAGCGCGTATGTTGCGCATACATTTTGGTGAAGATGACAAGTGGCAGGGCAAACCATTGCATGAGGCGATTTTCGCCAAGTGTAGAGAGTTGGGCATTGCGGGCGCCACGATCTACAGGGGCATCGAGGGATATGGAACCAGCACCAGAATCCATCATGCCAGCCATTGGACCCTTTCCAAAGACGCTCCCATCATGGTGAGCATCATCGACACCGAGGAGCAGATTGCCAAGCTCATTCCGCATCTGGATGCAATGGTCGAAGAAGGTCTGATTGCGACCTCCCATGTTGATGTCATCCGATTCTCGCGTCAAGAAGGTATTCGGTCGCAAGGATGAAAACAGATGCAGGAATATAACAGGGGTTTGACCGTGCAAGATTATCCAGCAACAAATTCTGCTGGAAGTGGAACACTTCTTTTCGATTTATAAAGACCTGGAACATAAGCGGACTCAGGTGTTGGGCTGGAAGGATCGAGAAACAGCGCACGAGGTCATCCGTTCTATCCATCAACGCTATGTTGAAAACAAAACCAGCTAGCCTTGCCAGAAAGAGGTTCCGCCGTGATCGCTTCCTTTTCCGTGCAACACGAGCCCACGAGTGAATATCTAAGTTGTGTGGCGCGCGAAGAGGAGTTGACCTGGCTTCGCAATCAGGTAAAAGCACGAAAATCCTTGCTGGTGTTCGGGCCCGAAGGCGTAGGCAAGTCGAGGTTATTGCACCGCTTTGTCGAGAACCAACCCCTTGCACTCTATATAGCGCAAATCCGATCGCCGCGAGAGTTCCTCCTTGCATTCCTCGACGCACTGCATTCCGCCGCGACAGCAGCGAGAATTCCTGCGAATGTCAACACGCTGTCCACGACTTCCTTAAAGGGGGTTGCGCAGCATGCTCTCGACACACAGCCTTTCCTGATGGTGCTAGACCAACTCAACGGCCCGTCCCGTGTGGTTACGGGCTTGATTAAAGACCTCCACCACTACGGACGCACGCCTGTGATTCTTGCATCCCGATCTCCGCACATGGAAGATATCGGCTCCCTGCAACCGCTGTGCGCGGACAAGTCGGAACGCATTGAATTGAAAAACTGGCCGCAGAACATTGCAATCGAATTCGCGCATCGCGAGGCGGAGAAGGACCAGCTATCGGCGTCCAATCTTGAATCGGCCTTGAATTCGTTTGTCGAGTGGAGTGAGGGGAATCCAGCCGCCATCCTCCATATGCTGAGAATGGCCCACCTGCCGCGATACAGACTGGATGACCACATCAAGGCCCATGTCCTTTATCTCGATTACCTCATGGGGCGTCGCTAACGGGCGAAGAGTTTCGATGAAAGTTTGAGGGAGTTGTCGATAGCGTTTCCAGCGACACCGGCGAATGTTCCATTTCTACCCATAGAAAATGAAAGCCCAGCTTCGCACCCAAAACCGCAGTTTCCAGGTTGCCGGTGGCGATCGTCAGTCCAACAATGAATGCACCGGTGTCGACCGATACCTACGACCATCGTGATCGCCAGGAGTCGTATCGTCGATTGGCCGAACTTCACCTCGCGTAATGCTTCACGTCAGCGCCTGCCGCGGAACTGGGCGATTTCGCGGCGGTCGCGTTTCGACGGTCTGCCTGCTGCCGCCGCGTCGAGATGCGGCATCGATTTCCGCTCCTCCTCCGCTTTTATTCGCAACTCACGACTCGCTTCTGTCTCCCGGTAGAGTGTTTGAGCCACCGCCGCCGGCCCTCGCACCTCGCTCAGCAGCAGGACTTCAATCTCGAACTCCCCAGTATCCTTTTTCACCCGCCATACATCGCCGACATGCACGTCACGAGCAGCTTTTGCCGGTTGTCCATTGCTGGCGATCCTGCCAAGTCCACAGGCTCGCGCCGCCAGCGCACGCGTCCTGAAGAATCTTGCCGCCCAAAGCCATTTGTCCATGCGTACAAAGGTCACGATTCATTTTCCCATCACTCGATGGATTGCAGAAAAATGTCCGAAGGATGCCGTCAAATCAGACATTTCCGCCCATGTCGGATTATTGTGGTGAGTCCGGTACGTTGTCGCTATGTGGTTCCGCGCTAACATGACGACTCTTTTCCAACCCGACTGCCTCTTCGTTGCAGGCCGCATGCATGCCGCTGCCGGATTGTTGGTCGATCCTCTGGGAAGAATCGTTCGTGTGACGACTTCGGATGAATCCAAACGTTCTTCTTCGGTTCCCGCCGACACCCGTGTTGTTGAACTCCGAGGAAAAGCGCTGCTGCCCGGCTTTGTGAATGTGCATTCCCATGCTTTCCAGCGAATGATTCGCGGTCGAACGGAGTCCCATTGCACCGGCGGCCCTGACTTCTGGTCGTGGCGCGCGGACATGTATCACGCGGCTGCATCGCTATCGCCGGAACAGATGTATCACGTCGCGCGGATTGCGTTTCTTGAAATGGCCCTTGCCGGAACAACGACGGGGGTGAGTTTCATTATGTCCATCGCACTCCGGAAGGCAAGCCGTATTCCGATGCGAACATCATGGCGCAACAAATCCTCGCGGCGGCGCAGTCTGTGGGAATTCGTATTTGCCTGCTGCGCGCCGCCTATCAACGCGCTGGATATGGGCTGCCGCCTGATCCTGGGCAATCCCGTTTTCTGGAATCGACAGAGGAGTTTCTTGCGAATGTCTCCGACCTCCATCGTCAATACCATTCGTCCGATGCATGGGTTGGCTTAGCGCCGCATAGCGTCCGCGCATTGGCAATGGATGCAATCGAGCCGATCGCCGCATGGGCGCGGGCACACGAACTTCCGATGCACATGCATGTTTCGGAACAGAGCGCGGAGATTCCAGCGTGCCAAAGCGAATATGGAACCACGCCAGTCCGGCTGCTGGCGCGGAATGGACTGTTGCAAGATCACTCCTGAAGAGGCTTGAGGGTTTGTTGCATAATACGAATGCTGGTCGCTAGAGGCAGTGCTCTCGCTCGCCATCGCGATTTGCTCACGCGACCTGGTTCAGTGGCTAAGAAAAGCGCCGATGGAACCGAAGCTATATTGCAGCCTCAATCCCGGATGGAAGTGCATATCCATCTTGGGACCTCCAAAATCTGTCGTGCAGTCAAGAGGTTTATCTTGAGAATTCCTTTCCGAACATCTCAATCCAATCACGGGGTATCCTGAATTCAGACGCACAGAACCTTTGCTATCGACTTTCAATATGGAAGAGTTTCTGAACTGTATGAAGCAAATGTCAAAGGATAGTATGCTGATTCGTACGTAATCGACCATGAAAATGACCAACAAAGACGATATTTCGACCATTGTTCGCCGTGCTGTGTTGCAGTGCCTTGCAGCCAATCCATCGCAACAGAGCGCCGCAGTAGAGCCGCTGGAGATTTTCCATTCGTCCGAGGCCAATGCGCTGAAGGAAGAGATTTTGCGTGTCGGCAGAAAGCTGTGGGAGCGGCAGTATGTGGACGGAAACGGAGGCAACATTTCCGTGCGCGTGTCGCCGCAGTATGTTCTCTGTACGCCCACGCTATGCAGCAAAGCCGATCTTTCCTTGGAAGATTTTTCGCTGGTCGACCTCGACAATGAAAAGATTTGCGGCGATCGACCGCAGACCAGCGAGATCCTGCTGCATCTGGAGATTTACAAAGCTGTGCCCGCGGCGAAGGCGGTGATTCACTGTCATCCGCCGTACGCGACCGCTCACGCTGTGGCCGGAGTGGTGCCGCAGGGTAATTTACTTCCCGAGCAGGAAGTCTTTATTGGCCCAGTGGCGCTGGCGCCGTATGAGACCCCAGGTACCATCGCCTTCGCGAAGACCGTCCTCCCGTACGTGAAAGATCACAACACGATTTTGCTGGCGAACCATGGCATTGTTTGCTGGGCCGACACGGTGACGCATGCGGAGTGGTATGTGGAGGTGGTCGACACGTATTGCAAAACAGTGATGATTGCATCGCAGTTGCGGCCGAAGTTGAATGGGATTCCGCCCGGCAAGATTGCCGACCTGCTGGCGATCAAGAAGAAGCTGGGATTGCCAGACCCACGGCTGAAGAGCAGCTCGGAGGCAACGGAGACGGGTCACGCACACGCGGTCGAGGAGCAACCCAAACCTGCGTCGATCCGGCAACCGGCCAGCTACGAAATCGATGAGCTTGTCAGCCGCCTGACTGTAGAAGTTGGCGCGTTTTTCGACGGAACAAAATAACCCATGCCGCACATTTCTGGGCCGCAGGCTGTGCGTATCCAGCGGTCGGCTGATCACACGCACCAAAAGCCAAAGGGCGAATCCTCTTGCGAGAACTCGCCCCCAGCTAACCGAATTTTCGAAGATCCGGTGTTCGGCTACCGGATCACAACTCAACCGTCCCGGAATCGCTGAGAACCCGCAGGCAAAACCCGCGCATCCTTGGACTTCCGTTCTGCCTGGTTGTAAGAGCTTTCTCTTGGCCAACCGTCTTCAGTTGCCTGAAGTGAGTCTCGTTGCCGGTCCTCAAGCCGACTTCGATTCCGCTCTCTTCTCTGAAAGATTTCTCTTCCGTTGCCACTGAGTATTGCACGGGAAAGGCTCGTTTTTACGGATTTATTTCGGTGCAAATCGCGTACTTTTTGTGCAAAAAAGCAGCGCGATTTCAGCATCATCGGCGAGACCAAAATGCTGCCGCGCAAACTCTCTTATGTCTCGCGAATCTCCAACCTCTATACCCATTCGCCCTGCCGCATCAGCGGCTCGGCAACGTCCGTCGCTGTAAGGCCGTCGATGTCCAGCTTGCCTGATCCGATCATCCAGTCCACGTGGATCAGGCTGTCGTTTGCGCCCTTGGCTGCAAGCTGTTCCGGTGTCAACTTGTCGCCGTCGCGCAGGCACGATGTGTAGGCCTGCCCCAGCGCGATATGCGATGCGGCATTCTCATCGAACAGCGTATTCAGGAACAGCAGGCCGCTGGCCGCAATCGGCGAAGAATGCGGCACCAGCGCCACCTCGCCTAAACGCCGCGCGCCTTCATCGGTGTCGATCAATCGTTGCAGCACCTCCTGGCCGCGGCTGGCGCGTGCTTCCACGATGCGACCTTTTTCAAACCTTACTTGAATCCCTTCGATCATCGTTCCTTGATGCGACAGCGGTTTGGTTGCTGTCACGGTACCGTCGGCACGGTCTTTATGCGGAGTCGTGAAGACTTCTTCCGTGGGCATATTGGGAATGCAGTAGAGGCCGTTTCCCGCCGTTGTCCCTCCACCCAGCCACAGGTGGTCATCCGCGAGTCCCAGGCGAAAATCGGTCCCCGGCCCGCGATACCGCAGCGCTGCGTAACGTTTTTCATTCAGCCGCGCCGCGCGTCTTTGCAGTCCGGCATCGTGCGTCTTCCACGCAGCCATCGGATTCTCGGTATTGATCCGTGTCGTCTGAAAAATCGCGTCCCACAACTTGGCAACTGCCGCATCTTCGGGTTCGCCCGGAAACATCGCCGCAGCCCACGCCGGCGTCGCGCTGGCAACGATGGTCCAATTGATTTCGTGTCGCGTGATTAACTCGAGCGCCGGCCGGTAGGCTTGCGAAACCGCGCGATTCGCCCGCCCCACCTTGCCCGCATCTTCATTCGACAGCAGCGTTGGATTTCCCCCTGCGATGGCCAGTCGCGCCGCTCCGCTTTTGAATGCCTCGCCCATGCCGTCGTACAGCCACTTGGCCGCGTGGTCAAAACTTTCATCCGCGGCAAAATGGTAGCGCATCAACGCCGCTTCGTCATCGCTATAGAGAGTGGTCACCAGGGAAGCGCCCGCTCGATAAGCTTGCTCCGTGATCCGCCGCGCCAGCGCCAGCGAATCGAGAGATGCCGTCATTACCAGTTCCTGTCCAGGCCGCAGGCCCAGGCCAACGCGAACCGCGACTTCTGCCAGCAGGTTCAATTTCTGTTCGTGGGTCCGTTGTTCCGCCATCACTGCCGTTTCACTCATGTCTGTTGGTCCCTCATCGACTGTATAAAGTTTAATTTGTCTGTCATTATGTCGCATTCCATCGCGGTGGGTTTTCGGTGTCCATTGCGGCTACACGCCGATGGGCTTTCGTCGCCATCGCATCTGGTGCCGGTCAACATATCGTCCGCCGGGTTGAACGTCCGGCCGTACCAGCAATTGAAACCGCTGCATCAGTCCATCATTGGAAGGCCATCCCGCAGGGCATGGCAGGCAATCAAAGGGCTTTTCATCATCCCCGGCGGAGCACGATAAACGCATGTCCGTAACGGCGGTTCGACGGATCGCCAAACTTGCGCCAGCAATCGTCGCGGTCGCCACGTCCGGGGAGATCAACGAAAACGCGTCTTCTTTCTCCTGACTTGCCTGGATGGAAAAGT
Organism: Acidobacteriota bacterium; assembly: GCA_021798735.1. Lineage (GTDB taxonomy): Bacteria > Acidobacteriota > Terriglobia > Terriglobales > Acidobacteriaceae > JAKAAZ01. The sequence continues at coordinate 9,942 of JAJZCA010000083.1, forward strand.
CGCTTGCATGTTGCAAAGAAACTTCTTTCAATGTGATCTCCATAATCTGGGCCAGCGGCGGCGGACTTGTTCGCAGCCTATGGAGAAATTCTTCAATGCCTGACCAGACGTTGGATTCAATCGTGACGCCGGAGGAGGAATTCAGGATGAAGCCGGCCAACTGCAACGAGCGGGCAAGGTTGTAGACGAAGGGACGGAAGCCGACTCCCTGCACCACTCCTCGAATCGAGATGCGCTTGCGTGTTCTCGATAGAGAAGGGCTGGTCATGGAGGGTCCTATGTCGCGCATCCGACAAGCGAGATGGCGAACGTGAACGACTGTCTCCTAAGGTATATGCCGGTGAAAGCTACCGGACATTCGGCGGTTCGCTGGTTCGCTTCCGACCCTTCGTAGGCAGAAAAAATCGAGGCCTGCGCACGTCAGCTCAAGGTCTACCGGCATCTAAATTCGGATGAAATGGATCGTTGTGGCAACACTCGGCTTGGTCACGCTTTGCGGTTGTGCTCCCTCCAGTCCAAGTCCTGACCAGATTCGCAAGCAGACCGCCAACGCGACGGCGGCGGCAGCGCGCGATACCAAGGCTGTCGCGCAGGGAATTGTTGAGGGACTGAAGACGAAGGGCCCGCTCAACATCAATCGCGCGACGAAAGAACATCTGGAGACATTGCCGGGCATCGACGGTGCCGTTGCAGACAGAATCATCGCGGGCAGGCCGTATCGGAATTCGGAAGAGCTTCCGCGCCGGCACATTATTTCGCGGGCGGAGTATCGCAAGATCGCAACCAAGATCGAAACGCGATGACGCTGGCGGCTGCGATTGAGCCGCACCACTGCGACTGAAGCGCTACGATTCCGAACCTCCCGACGTTGCGGCTGCGGGTGCGTTATAGGAGAACGCGAAGACTTTGATTGTGACTCATCCAGCGCACCTCAGCCGCACTTCGGCGGGGTATCAGCTGGATGCCAGTTCTTTCGCTCGTTGCGCGGCGCGCATGACGGCCTTGATAAGTGTGACGCGCAGACCGCCTTCTTCCAGTTCCAGAATGCCGTCGATGGTGCAGCCGGCGGGCGTGGTGACGGCATCCTTCAACAGCGCCGGATGGCTGCCGGTTTCAAGCACCATCGTCGCCGCGCCGAGCGTCATTTGCGCAGCCAGCAGCGTGGCAATGTCGCGCGGCAGGCCCACCTTGACGCCACCCTCGGCCAGCGACTCCAGAATGATGTAGATGTACGCCGGACCGCTGGCAGACAGCGCTGTTACCGCGTCCATATGTTTCTCGTCCACGGTGACGGTGCGGCCCACGCTGGCGAAAACCTTTTCCGCAACCGCCAGTTGCTCGTCTGTGACGAACTTGCCGCGACAGAGGGCCGTCGCTCCGCAACCCAGCAACGACGGCGTGTTGGGCATGGCGCGAATGACGGCGAGATCGACGCCTGCGGCTTTTTCAATGGCGCTGGTTTTTACCGAAGCTGCGAACGAGATGATCGTCTTCTTCGCCGTTAGCGCAGGACGAATCTGCGCCAGAACTTCGGGGACCGTCTGCGGCTTGACGCCCAGCAGGATCAGGTCACTGTTGCGCGCGGCGGCAAGATTGTCGGTGGAAACAGAAACTCCCCATTGTCCGGCGAGCATTTTTGCGCGCTCTTCATGTTGCACGGTGGCGCGGATATTTTCCGGACGGAACAGACCGTTTTTCAGGAATGCCTGCAGCAGAATGCCGCCCATTTTGCCCGCACCCAGCATCGCTACTTTCGTATTCGAGGCGGCTGCTTGATCCTGCTTGAAATTTTCTTTTTTCTTGGCCATCAACTTAGTTTCCTTCCGTCGTTTCTTGTAGAAATGGTTTGTCATTCTGAGAGTAGCGAAGAATCCAGAGGGTGACAGCGGCGCAAACGAGGTCAACATTCTCTGGATTCTTCACTCCGTTCAGAATGACTCCTTGCGATCTCACCGACCATTGACGTTGAAGATTCTATTTTTCATGGGCCGTCTCTTGCTGCTTGATCCATTCCTCCACGCGCTGCTGCAGAATATCGAGAGGTAAAGCTCCGGAGTCGAGCACTTCATCATGGAATGCGCGAAGATCGAAATTCTTTCCCAGCGCTTTCTGCGCCTCGGCGCGTAGCTCCAGAATTTTCAATCGGCCCATGTCGTAGGCCAGGGCCTGGCCCGGCCACGCAGTGTAGCGATCGACCTCTTCCTGGATGGTAATGTCATCCATCGCGGTGTGGTCGTGGAAGTATTGCACCATCTGGTCGCGCGTCCAATGCTTGGAATGAACGCCGGTGTCGACAACCAGGCGGACGGCGCGCCACATCTGGTTTTCAAGCATGCCGTATTCGCTGTACGGGTCCCGATAGAAGCCGACTTCTTTCCCCAGTTGCTCGCTGTAGAACGCCCAGCCTTCGACGAACGCGGTGTACATTTCAAAGCGACGAAACTCCGGAATTCCGGTCTGCTCCTGAGCCAGAGAAATCTGTAGATGATGGCCAGGAACGCCTTCGTGATAGGCAATCAGTGCAGGCAGAATGGTCGCGGGGCACGGCTGCGTGAAGTGCACTACGGGGCGGAATGACTGATCGGCCCGATCGGGGAGCATGT
>JAJZCA010000084.1 GCA_021798735.1 Acidobacteriota bacterium
GTGGGGGGAGGCAATGAAAGCCGAGGCAGCGCGCCAACCGGGGAAGATGACGCCGAGCAAGCCGACCGTGACCGCGATGTGCATGAAGATCATGCGGCGCTTGCTGTCTTCAGTCTTCGCCAGCAGGCCGAGGATGCCGAGAACAATTCCGAAGTAGGCTGGGATGAGAGCCGTGGGTGCGTGGCTGCCGGTTGCGACGAAGAACGCAACTCCTAAGATGATGAGCACCAATGCGGTGCCAAGTGTGAATTTCGCCATTGTGGGTTCGATCTCCTCTAGTGATTCTGCTCGCTCACTCCAGCATAACCTTCCTTGGCGAGCGCACTCAGTATTTGATCCACCATGGCGGGGACGGTTTGCGCGATGGAAATTTCAACAGCGTCGCGCGGCGGTTCCAGCGTTGCCAGTTGGCTGGGCAGCAGAGACTCCGGCATGTAATGACCATGGCGGCCCTCCATGCGCTCGCGAATCAGCGCGGCTGGACCGGTGAGGAAGATAAAGCGAACCGAACCCGGCGCGGTCCCCTCGGTCAACTCGGTGCGATATGAATCTTTCAGCGCGGAGCAGGCGAGAATGCCATTCACACCGTCGCGCAGCCAGGTTGCAATCTGATCGTGCAGGCTGTGCAGCCATGGCTCTCGGTCTTCATCGGTTAGCGGAATTCCAGCGTGCATTTTGGCGCGGTTCGCTGCGGAATGGAAATCATCGGCATCGGCAAACGGCCAGCCAGTACGCGCCGCCAGAGCTTCGCCCACCGTGGTCTTGCCGGTTCCGGTGACGCCCATCAACACAACTACCATCGGTTATTGTTCCTTCGACGAAATCTGCTGAATATCTTTGAGCGCCTGCTGCGGCGTCCACGTATTGGTGGGATACCAGGCGCGGATTTTTCCGTCCGGTCCGATCACCGCAGTGGAGACGGAATGCGACACTATCTTCCCGTTGGAAGAAGTTACGGCCACATCAAACCACTGCAATACAGATGCAAGCCTGGCCGGGGAAGGTGCAGCAAAATCCCAATGATGGAATGTTTCTTTGGTATAGCGGCCGGTGTACGCGCCGCCATAACTGCGCAAAACCGCGGGTGTGTCGTATTTGGGATCGAAGCTGATGCTGAGGAAATGGGTGTTGGCATAGAGTTTCGGGTCGGCGGCCAGCAGTTGATCGAGATGGGCGAAGTTGCGGCTCATCAGAGGGCAAAACTGAGAGGAGGCGCAACGGGTATAGATAAAAGTGAGCACCAGCACCTTGCCGCGGAATTGCTGGAGTGAAATTTCTCGATTGTTCTGGTTGCGAAACTGAAAATTCGGCACCGTATCGCCGATCTGCGGCACATGGTATTGCACTGGCGGCAGGACGTTCAAGTTCGCCTGCTGCAGAACGACAATATTGCTGAGCACCGCTCCTTGAGCGACCAACTGTAACTGCGCGCTGATCTTGTCGCCCGGGTGCAGTTCGGAGGCGACAGTAGGATTCTGCAGCGTATAGGCCATGGTCATGGCTTCCATCACGCCGGGAATCGCTTCCGTATTGAGTGCAATGACGCTGTCTTTCTGATCGACAGAGACCACTCTGCCGCGGATGGAATATTGCTTTTGCGACCAAGCAGTCGCGCTAGCGGGCTGCGAACTGGAATGACAGCCGAGAACTCCGAATGATGCGCAGAATAGCGCGAGGCTCAGCGAAGCCGACACCCGCTGGCGGACGTGACTGGACCACACGGCAGAGGAGCGCAAATTGAATAGTTCCATCAAAACTCCTTATTTGCGAAACAGCCGGTCATAACTGAAATGGTAGCGGAGTTCGCCGTAATACTGACGCGGGGCGTTGTAATGGAAGCCGCCAAAGGTGAGGCTATTGTCCAACAATACGCGATGATTGGTCACATTGGTCACGTTGGCGGTGAGCGTGAGTTTTTGGCGAAATGTCTTTCCCAGAGACACGCTCAGATTGGTATCGTGCGGGAGATACTGTCCCTGATACGGCGAGTTGGGATCGCCGTAGTCTCCATTGGTAAATCCTGAGCCGTAATAGAAGTTGAACGAGCCGAAGGAGTTGTCCGGCAAGTGTGCGTTCATTCCGAAGTTGAGCGTGTTTCTCTGGTCGTGATCCAGAGGAACATAGTTAAAGCCGGAATCGCACTGCGGAGCGGTGATGGGAACGCAAACCAGTCCACCGGTAATGGGGCCACGCTGCTGTGCCAACTGGTTGGAGTAGGCGAGATGCGCCTGGCCGAAATGCCACAGTGTCGGCGACTGAAGGCTCAGTTCCCAACCCTGGATGAGCGCGCCGTCGATAGTAACGGGAAAGAAAATGTTAGACTCCCCGACGTTCGAGTGATCGAGAAAATTATTCGCGCGTGTCTCGAAGTTGTCGGCATCCAGCAACCAACCGCGGAAAGGAATCTGGACGCCGAATTGATGTTCCTCATCGCGTTCTCCGTGCAGCGGAAGAAACGCTGTATTGGTACTGTTCGCATAATCGACGAGCGGGCCGGAGGCGGTAAGGAGCGGCGGCGGTTGATAGTAGCGCCCGTAGAACGCGCGGAAGACCCAGTTGATCTTTGGAATCTGGAGGGCCACGCCGAAGCGAGGGTTGGCTTCGATCTCTGTGATGGTGGACATGAACTGGGATGCGCGTATTCCCGCGATGAAAGTCAACCATCGGGTTGCCTTCAAGTTGTCCGAAATATATTCCTCTGTCAGACCGCTCGCCGCGCCACTGTTGATACGAAAATTCTGGAAGCTACCATTGTTGAAGACCGATCCGAAGACATAGCTGTCGTGCTGGCCGAAGGAATAGAAACCGGCCGCCAGCGTATTCCTGGCGATTTGCGTTGTCTGGGAAGCCTGCAGACCGGCGTAGTTGGAAGCGCGATCGGAGGTTGTGGCGATGGGAATATCGTTGGGGTTGGGACGATAGTCGGCGCTGTTGTAGTGATAGTACGGCGAGAGCTGCAGGAAGGTTGTCGGGCTGAACGTATGCAGCCAGGAAAATGCGGTAAAGCCATCGAGTTCATGCTGGCTGTCGCGCAGGCCGCTGGAGTCGTACTGCCGATTCTCGTAATCGTTCGGATTGGGATCGTAAGGAATCTGAAAATAATCCCGGCGAAGCTGGGAGACCAGCCGCAACTGATCGCTCGGCGTCCGGTTGTAGACGAAGGAAGAAAATCCGCCATACCCATTGGCGGCGTCGTGATAGGGAGTGGCGATGGGAGGCATCAGCCCGTAATTGGTGCGGTTCCCATTCAGGCTGGCATAGTAGGCGAACTTTTCCGTATGGCTACCAAAGTTGAGCTGATCATTGGTCTGATAGTAATTTCCGGCGCTCAGAAGAAGCTCAGCCTCATTGTCGCGTTCGAAGCCGGTGCGCGGCGATACATCGAAGACGCCGTAGGTGCGATCGCCGACATCCGCGTTGTAGCTGCCCCGCTCCACTTCCAGATTGCCGATATCTTTTGGATCGATCTGCGGGCCAAGAGTGCTGGCGATGTTGGTGTTTGGAATTTCGACGCCATCGATCTCCCAGCTGACCTGATGCCCTCCTCGTACATGCAGCATGTCATGCACCATGTAGGCGCCGGGCACATAATCCGTAATCATGGCAAGGCTGTTGGTAAGGTCCGCGCCGGGCGTGCGTGCGATTTCGCGGCGGCCGATCATGGTAGTAGGTGTGACGGAGTCTCCATTCACGACATCCGTCTGCGCGGTAACTTGCACCGATTGCCGCATGCTGCCAACTTGTAACTGGAAATGCAAGATGGGCGAATTGTCGGCAAACACCGTGACGGCCTGCTGCAGCGCATCGAAGCCAGGGCTGCTGATGGTGATGAGGTAGCGGCCAAACGGCAGGGTAGGGAAAGAGAAATAGCCGCTGCGATCGGCGCGAATGGTTTGAGAAAACTGGGAATCCGCAGCGTGGACCGTAACCTGTGCCCTGGCGATGGGACGATGCTGAGAATCATGCACGATACCTTGCAGTTCGCCAAAAACAGTCGCGCGCGCTGGCTGGCCGCCTATAAAAATAAAAATTACCGCCAGAATGGCGAGATGAAATCCCTTCTGCATACTTTCCTTTTCGGTCGTCCAATGGCACTGGCCCAGCGCGATTTGCGGGCGCGGACTGCCGGCGTGGCGCCAGGCATTCGGCAAAACAGGGCCAGTTGAGAACACGGTGCAGCACGAGGGACATGCATCTGTATGTTCGCGGACGAGCGGAGTTCCGGATACGCCTAGGTTTGAAAGTCAGGAATGGAGAGAAGTTCAGACGGAGGAGCGCGCGCGGAACGCGACCGTGCGAGACGTATGAAGAGAAATGGCGAGGCGGTGACAACGACACTCTCCGCTGTTGCAGGGCGAGAGAGTAGCGCGGGAGGCGCGCCGGCGACAGCGACCACTGCGGGGCTGATGGTGAGCTTCCAAAGCGGACACGGAGATGGGTGAACAGAGGATTGCGTGCCGGAGTCGGCCATCGCCATCCCCTGCAGCATCATGCAGCGATGCGCGCCATTACGGCGGCAGCAAGCGGGCAGACTGGCATCCGCCTGGGCGTTGGCAAGCAGCGGCTGCAACGGCAACAGTGCCGTCAACAGCAGCAAAATCGATGCAAACCATCGCCTCATTTCCAAAGCATATCATCGTAAGGAACGAGCTGGCTGGTGCTGGACAGCAGCGTCGTATAACGTGAAAATGTCTCCGTTGAACATGGCGGCCACCCGGAGAGAGATGCGGACCGAACAGGAATTGTTGCTGGAGTTGCAACGGAAGATCGACGGCGCAGCGGTCATCGCCAGTACTGTGCGCGCCGCTCGCGCATTGCGTCAGCAGTACAACCGGCAGCAGCAGGCTGCTGGGCACCATGGATGGAGAACGCCGCAGATTCTGGCCTGGGAGCCATGGCTAAAAAACCTGTGGGATGCCGCAATCCTGCGCGGAGCCGAGTCGCGAATCTTGCTGAATGACGCGCAGGAAGCCGAGCTGTGGTTGCAGGTGCTGCAGCAGGATGAAGCCGGCGCGCAGACAATGTCCATTGCGGGTCTGGCCAGTCAGGCGCAGCAGGCGTGGCGCGTCATGCATCAGTATCGTATTGAGTTGCGAGACGTGCGCAATGACGGCAGCATCGATGCGCAGGCATTTTCGCGGTGGGTGGTGGAAATGGAAGAGATCTGCCGGCGGTCTTCACTTCTGCCGTCCTCGCAGGTAGAACTTGCATTGGCGTCCGCGATCCGGACAGGGAATTTACCGTTGCCGGAGGCGTTTTTTCTGGTTGGATTCGACCGCACAACTCCATCGCAAGAATTTCTGATCGAAGCTCTTCGTGCGCAGGGTTGCCAGGTTGAGCGGGTTGAGATGGAACCGCCGCCGACCGAGAGCTCATCGGATCCCATCATCGTCTATGCACACACGCTGGATGAAGAGATTGCGAGCGCTGGACAATGGATACGGGCCGCGCTTCTCAAAAATCCAGGCGAGCGAATTGGCGTCGTTGTTCCCGCGCTGAAGGAGATGCGCGACCGGATCGATGCGGCATTTCGACGAGTACTGGCGCCTTCTTCGATGGATGTTCATGTATTGAGCCCAAGGCTGCCCTACGAATTTTCTTTGGGGACGCCGATGCATCGCATGCAAGCGATCCGCACAGCACTGACGTTGCTTGCGTGGCTGGATACATCGCGGCTGCCGGAAGAAATTTCCTGGTTAATAGTGCATGGCGGATTCAGTTCCGGATCTTCCGATGCGCGCGCGATGATGGATAGAAAATTCCGCAAGCGCGCCTTTCAGTTGGGCGGGCCGGTTTCATTTTCTTCCTTTCGGGAATGGTTGGCGAGCTCTGGGAGCAAGGAAGATGGCTTGCCGCTGCGTCGGACCCTGGAACAGTTCGCTGTGGCGGCGAAACGCCTGGATGTCGGAAAGGACCGCTCGTATGCCGACTGGCGCGAGGGCATTGAAGATCTGCTGGCCGCTGCCGACTGGGGTTTGCTGAAGGCAACAGACAGCGCGGAATATCAACTGCTGCGGCGATGGAATGCGCTCCTGAACGAACTTTCTTCCATCAGCGCCGTGACCGGTCCGGTGTTGTTTTCCGGCGCGCTGGCCAGGTTGAAAACTATGGCGGCGAACATGCTGTTTACCCTGGAGACACGAAATGCACCCGTGCAAATTCTCGGTGTTTCTGAGGCGGCAGGGCTCACTTTCGACCGAATCTGGTGGATGAATGCGCAAGCGAGCTGTTGGCCACTGCGTGGGCACGCGCAGCCTTTTCTGCCATGGACTGTGCAGCGCGCGGCGCACATGCCGTACGCGGACCCCGCGGCCGATGCTGCTTTTGCGCGTCGCGTGACGAAAAGAGTCCTTGGCTCTGCAGGCCATGTGATCGTGAGTTTTGCGCTGCAGGAAAGCGATCCGACAACCGCGAGCGCCCACGTCCCAAGCCCGGAGATCGCCGTCTCTCCTGTGGTCCGCGGCGTTTTGCCAGAGATGCCGTTGGTCCCTGTAGGAGAAGTTTTGTCGGGCCAATTGCAAACGCCGATGCTCGACGCCGAGACAGTTTCCGCGGCGCTGGAGACTGTAGACGAGGAGCCGGCGGTTCCATTCCGCGGGGGGCAGGTACGCAGCGGTGTCGCGTTCCTGAAGCATCAAGCTGCGTGTCCATTTCGCGCATTTGCGGAGTTGCGGTTGGCGGCCGAACCGCCGGCGGAGCCCGAGAGCGGACTGCCCGCGGCTGCGCAGGGAACGATTCTTCATGAAGTGCTGCAGCAGTTCTGGAACGAGATGCAGTCGCAGAAAAAGCTGCTGGAGAGTACAGAGGGACAGTGTCGCCAGATTTTGCGTGGCCACGTTCGCAGCGCATTGCGGAACTTCTTCGGACATGCCGATGAGCCGTGGCAAAGAGCCTTGCTGGAGATTGAAGAGGACCGCATTGAGGGCCGCCTGATGGAGTGGTTGGAAGTTGAAAAACAGCGGCCTGATTTCACCGTATTGAAAACGGAGAACACGCTGGAGCATGTGCAACTTGGCGGAGTGGAGCTGCGCTGCCGTATCGACCGCATCGACCAGGTGGAACAGGGCCTTGTGCTGATGGATTACAAGACAGGCATGGTTGACGGCAAAGCTTGTGACGGAGAGCGTCCGGAAGAACCGCAACTGCCCGCCTACGCGGTGTTGCGGCAGGATTCTGCGGCGGAAGAACAACCGCTGGCCGGAGTTGCTTTCGCGGGCCTTCATCCGAGACAGGTTGACTTTACGGTGGTCGGGTCTCTTCCGGGAATTTTCCCTGTCGCTTCGGGAGCAACGAACAAGCAGCGCGGAAACCTGTCGCCGGAAGCGCTGGTGCAGCAGCGGGAAGGGTGGAGCATAACGTTGACGCGACTCGCGGAAGATTTTCGGGCCGGTGCTGTCGTGGTCGATCCGAAGAAGCGGAACGAGACCTGCCGGTATTGTGCGCAGGGCTTGCTGTGCAGGATTCGCGAGGCGGAAGACTTCGTCGAAGAAGAAGATCCGGACCACGTAGCGGCGGGCAACGTTGGCGGGAGTTTCGATTCATGAGCAACGTTTGCAAATTTCCGTCAAGCCAAGACGCAACCGGGCTGTCTGCGCCGGCGGAGGCGTTCGTGCGCAAAGATGCGTGGGACGTGGAGCAATCGTGGATTGTGGAAGCGCCCGCAGGCTCCGGCAAGACTGAGTTATTGATGCAGCGTTTTCTGCGATTGCTGGGTCGGGTGGAGCAGCCAGAGGAAGTGCTGGCGATTACATTTACGCGCAAGGCGGCGGCGGAGATGCGAGATCGAGTTCTGCAATCGCTGCGGGATGCGCAGCAGAATATGCCGATCGATCCAGTCGCAACGCATACGTTGCAGACTCGCGCATTTGCCCTGGAGGCACTGGAAGCCGACGCGAAATTTGGATGGAACCTCGTCAATCAGCCGCAGCGATTCAACATTGGCACCATCGATTCTTTGTGCGGCAAAATCGCCGGCCGGCTGCCTGTGCTGTCGCGGCTGGGCGCGGAGATGCGGCCTGTGGAAGAGGCGTGGGACCTGTATCTGATTGCGGCCCAGGCGGCGCTGAAGGAGATGGGCGGAAGCGATGTTCGCTTGCGGGCGGCTGCCCGCGAGTTGTTGCTGCACCTGGACAACCGCATGGAAAAGGCGGTGGGACTGCTGGCGGACATGTTGGACAGCCGCGACCAATGGAGTCGTGTGTTTCCGATTGAGCGGGAATATTCCGATGAAGAGTTGGATACGATCATCCGCAGGCGGTTTGAGGAACCGCTGCAGCAGTCTTGCAATGAGGCGCTGCAGCAAGCGGTTGCCTTGTTGCCCGAGCCAACCTGGAAGCAAATCTTTGACCTGGGACGCTATGCGGCAGACCAACTTGAGCATTCCGAATACGGAAACGAATTTCGCGAGCTGATCGGCACGGTCGATGTCCCACCGGGCAATCATGGTTATATGGCCGCATGGAAGGCCATCGCACAATTGCTGCTGACAGAGAAATGTTCGCTACGAAAATCGCGCGGCGTCAGCGGGAAGATCGGTTTTCTGCCGAAGCAGCCTGCGACACTTGCGATGAAGGCGCTTCTCGACTCTTTGGCGGGAGACGCCGGCTTGGTTTGCGCGTTGGGCAAAGTGAGCAAGCTGCCGCCGGCTTTCTACACGGAACGGCAGCGCGTAATTTTGCGGTCGACCTTTCTGTTGTTGCGGCGCGCGGCGGCGGAGTTGAAGTTTGCGTTCGCGCAGGCCGGGCGCACGGATTTTGTCGAAATCGCGTTGGCGGCAAGCCACGCGCTCGACGATGAGTCGGATTCGCTGGCGTTGGCCTTTGGAACGGAGATTCAGCATTTGCTGGTCGATGAAATGCAGGACACTTCGTTGACGCAATTCAAATTGTTCAGCAAGTTGGTGCAGGGATGGGACGGCCATAGCCAGACGGTATTTCTGGTGGGCGATCCGAAGCAGTCGATTTATCGGTTTCGTCATGTGGCGGTGGAATTGTTCGCATGCGCGCGTCGCGATGGTGTGGGCGGTGTCCATCTAAAGCCAATCCGGCTGCGGTCGAATTTTCGTTCGCGTCAAAGCCTGGTGCAGCAGACGAATGACGCCTTCGCAAAGATATTTGCCAACGAAGTCCAGGATGATGTCGATGCAGTTGAGTTTGAGCCTTCTGAAGCCGCACATCATGAGGAGGAAACCGAGCGCATATTTTGGCATCCGCATGTACGGCGAACGCAGAAAATGATCGGCGCATACGGTGCAGTGGTTGACGACGATCCGTCGGCGGTGGAGGCGCGACAGATTTGCGAGGTGATTGAGCAAGCCCGGCGGGCGGCGGTGGAGGAACGTCCGCCCAGTATCGCGATTTTGGTGCGAGCCAGGAACCACGTTGCTTCCATCCTGGAAGAGATGCGCACGCGCGGAATTCCATATCGTGCGATCGAGATGGATAGACTGCCGGATCGACAGCCGATTCTGGACGTGATGACAATTGTCCGGTGTCTGCTGCATCCGGCGGACCGAGTGGCGTGGCTAGCCGTATTGCGCGCCCCGTGGTGCGGTCTGGCGTTAACCGACCTGCTGGCGTTGTGTGGCGGCGACGATCTGCAATGGAGCGGCAAGACCGTTACGGAATTATTTCGGGAACGTGCTGCATTTCTGACGATAGATGGGCAAGAGCGGGCCGCTAGGGTTTTGCAAGTGCTGAATGTGGCGAAGCAACAGTCCGGCAACGAGCGCTTGTCGCTGCTGGTGGAGCGTACATGGCACGCGTTGGGAGGGCCGCATTGCATTCCTGCGAGCGAATTGCCGACTGTGCATGAATTTTTTCGAATGCTCGACACGCTTGAAAATGAAAACGGTTGGCCCACCGTCGCGCAGGTGGAAGAGCAAATCCAGAAGCTGTATGCGCCGCCGATTGCAACCGGGGATTCTCCAGTTGAGGTGCTGACGCTGTTCAAAGCCAAAGGATTGGAGTGGGATGTCGTGTTGCTACCGGGACTGCATCGATTTACGCGGCCCAACGCAGCGCGGCTGACGGAATGGATGGAGCAGGTATTGCCGGATGCGTGCGATGAGGGCTTCGAGGCCGCAAGCCGCGTTTTGTTGGCCCCGATCAAACATGTTGCGGAGGAAAAAGAGGCGATCGGCGCGTGGATTCGCGCCGCCAACAGCGAACGCGACCGGGAAGAATTGAAGCGACTGCTGTATGTCGGCTGTACCCGCGCGCGCCTTGAGGTGCATTTGTTCGGGCAATGCAAGGAAAAGAAGAATGGCGAGCTTAGCCATGCGTCCGTGCAGACGCTGCTGCACACGGCATGGCCGGTTGCGGAAGAGATTTTCACGCAGCACTGGGGCGAGAGACTGGAGCGCGAGGGAAGCGGCGCAAAGATTGTTGAGATGCCAGGCGTAACGGATTCCGCCACGATTTGGCCACCGAGCGAACTGCCGGGCCAATTGGACTCGATAGCCGCCGCGGGTGAGGCCGGCGAAGCGAATCGAGTGATTCCGCTGTCAAACTTTCAGCGCCTCGCTTCGGAGTGGAGGCCGCCAGCCACACTCGCCGATATTCCAATGGCGCCTGTGCCAAGCTGGCAGGAAGTCGTGGGCGACCCCGCTGAAGATGAAGAGTTGCCGGCATTTCAGCGGCCGCAGGGTTCGTGGCGAGCCCGCATTTTTGGAACCGTGCTGCACGCATTTCTTGAACCGCTGGCAAACATCCTCGCGCAAAATTTAGAACCGGCAATGCAGAGGCGAGCCATCGATGCATTGGCCCAGCCGATTCGATTGCAGTTGTTGGGCAGCGGCCATCCCCCGATTGAGGCTGGAAAGGAAGCGACCCGTATTCTCGCCGCGTTGCGCCGCGTCGCGGCCGACGAACACGGACGCTGGATTCTCGCAGCCCATCCAGGTCCCTTGCATCTGGAGGCGGAGACTTTTGTTCCCGAAGGATTCGAAGTTCCTCTAACCGCGATCCACCGAAATGCCATGCGATCCATCCGCGTCGATCGCTTGTTTGTGGCGGCCACGACTCCGATCAGCTTGGGCACAGATGCCTTATGGATTGTGGACTTCAAGACTGCGTCGCATGAGTCAGCTCAGGTGGAAGAATTTCTGGCCAAAGAGCGAGAGCAGTATAAGGAGCAGATGCAGTTGTATGGCGATATTGCGCGGATCGTGTATCCGGAGACTCGCGAAACACGACTCGGCCTCTATTACCCGCTGCTGCCGCGTTTTGTATGGTGGCCCTACGAGGCCGATTCCTAACCGCCAGCGTCGTTTTGATCAGGCACGGGATGATGTCTGCGCTGTCGACGCCGGTTTGGCTGTGGCGCGTTCGATGGTGGAGTTTATCTCCGCGCCCAGTAGCAGCATGAATCCGCTGGCATAGAACCACGTCAGCAAGACAATGACGGCGCCGAACGATCCATACGTGGTGGCATAGGGATCGTAAAAGTGGAGATAGAGTCGAAAACCCATCGATGCTCCCAGCCAGCCGAGGATGCCCACGATCGCTCCCGGAGATATCCATTGCCACCTGCGACCGCCGCCGTCCGGACCCCATCGATAGGTAATGGAAAAGACCAGCGACATGAAAAACATTGCCGACAGAAACTTCACAATCTTCCATAGGACGAGGAGAGTGGTGTTGAACATTAAATCGCCGATGAGAAACTTGGCCAGGTCATCTCCCAGGATAAGCAGCAGCATGGCGCAGCAGACCAGGATGAAGATTGCCATGGTCGAGATCAGGGCAATTGCCTTCGCCTTCCAGTAGGGCCGGCCCTCTTTGGTCCGGTAAATTGCATTCAGAATTGTTTGCGCCGAGGACATGCCGTAGGTGGCGGCCCACAACGCCGCAATCGCGCCAAATAGAAGGTGGCTGGCGCTGCCGGCCCGGTTAGTCTGGCGGAAGGCCGTTTGGACGGAATCGAAGGCAGCCGGCGGAATGACTTTTGCCAGGTACAGCATCAGTTCCAGGTTGGCACGCGCGCTGGCGCTGGCGAACAAACTGAACATCGCGGAGAGCAGGATCAAAGCCGGAAACATGGCGAAAAGAAAGTAATATGCAAGCTCCGCCGACCGGTCGACAATCTCATCCTGAATCAGGGACGACCAGGCCTGGCGGAGCATTGTCGCCAGTGAAAGGCCGCGGAGAGACAAGGCGCGTGGCATCCGCCAATGACGGGAAGTTCTCGATGCCGCCTTTGCTGTTTCCATGTTTTCGCCGGAAGACACGTCTGCGTGCGGGGTGAAAGCAAACAGTCATGAGATGAATTCTTCCGGAAAAAGGCTGGCCCTGGACCTTGCAAACAGCATTGATTGCCACATGGCGCAAGATGGCCGCGATCGACATCATTGGACGATGGGGATATTTACTTGACGCCACCGACCCCAAGATGTAGGGTTCGGGGTCATGGACGAGGATTTTCCGAGGACTTTGTTGGAACTGGAGAAGCGCTACAGCAGCGA
>JAJZCA010000085.1 GCA_021798735.1 Acidobacteriota bacterium
GTCATGGGCTGGGCGTTATCGACACCGCTTACCGATGGCGCAGGCACAATCGGGGGCCGGACCTTCAGCAGATGTTTCAGGGTGACCCACAAGGCGTAGCCGAGGAACGCGACCAGGATGTGCGCCCTCGCGCGCTTCGCGCCAGTTCTTGCGATCTTGCTTCATCTGCCAGAACAGACGGATACCCTCGGCCGTATCGCGCAGATCGAACTCATACAGATCGTTCACCTGCGGATGCCGGGCTTGGATCTTTCCCAGCCGCCGCTCCATCTTGTTGCGGTCTTTCAGCAGTCCCGCGACGATGGCTTTCTCCAGTTCATGGAGCGCGGTTTCCATGCGGTTGGAAAGGCGATTGCGAATCGCCTTCTCTTTCTCTTTGCGACCCGCCGTCCGGCACAAGCGGTTTGAATCTTCGCTGTCCAGAACGATGCTGCACATAGTAAGGCATCAGCGTAAGGCATCAGCCGAATGCGTCGAACATCGCTGCATTGCCGATGCTGTCACCCATCAAAACACGCGGAAGTTCACTTCGATGACTAGCTGAACCGGGACAGCATGGCCCCGGAACATCGCTGGCTTGAATTTATACTGTCGCACTGCCTCAACCGCTTTTTCATCGAGTCCCATGCCCAGATGATGAACCACGTGGACGTCCTCTGGATTACCCTGAGCATCAACAATCAGTCCGATGGAGACGACGCCTTGATATTTCGTGCGTCGAGCCTGGTCTGTTAACTCCGGCTCCACCCTGTGGATCACCGCCGGGGCCGTCACGCCGCCCCCCACAGTCATCACGCCGCCGCCGTATCCGCCAACCGTACCCTGTCCGATGCCGGAACCGCTGCCCGATCCGATACCGCCGCCCACGCCCTGGCCAAAACCGGAACCGCTGCCGCTGCCCTGCGAAGTCATTACCACTTGCTGGGACTGTGTCGAGCCTAAGTTCGGCATGTTGTTGTCTGGAATCCTGATCTGCTGTGGCATCACAATTGCAGGTGCCACCGCCAGCTTCGGATGATCGACTTGAAGCTCCGGTGGATTAAGCGGCGTCTTCTCGACCGGCGGTAAATGCCCCTTGCTCGCTTCGACAACCTGATGGAAACCGCCGCCGCCGCCCCCACCCATACTTTGCGGGGTAGGTATGGTAACGGGGGGAATATAGGGCGGCACGTAGATCGGAGTTACCTCGACCTTTTGTGGTGAAACGATATGGTTTCGCGTCTGGATGACGAACCATACGATGAGTGCAAAAATTCCCGCATGCATCAAGAATGAGATGACGCTGGACGCCGGACTTCGTTTTACTGCCAGCGGATCTGCAACCGCGATTGGCTGCGAGACCAACTTCAGCGGCGGCAATTTCTCGGGGAACAATGTGTCCCTTAGGTTGCCAAACAGGCATTTCCAAAGGCTCTCGTGCGGCAGCTCTCGTCCAACGGGTATCGGCATTGTAGTCAGGCGCAACGCAGGCGTTGCCGGAAATGCGTCTCGCCTTTTTCTGGTTCGCGTTGGCTCGACGGAAGAGCTCAGTTCAAGATTTGTCAGTGCCGGGTTACCCATAACTGTTTGCCGGGAGTCGAACCCCCCCCAGCTTCTCCTTCAAGAATGAAAAACAAATTGTGTTTCGTCCGAATCCATCGCGATGGATTCGGACGAAACGAATTGCCGATTACCATATTCCCTTATCGCTTCCAGTGATCTTTTGTCCCACAGCTGCCGCTGTGGCAAGCCATGGCAACAAACCAAGGCGAGCGCTACTGTGTAATTCGCGTTTGCGCAGCAAGCCTGTCAATTGCGTTCCGTAGAGGCTCGCGGACTGCGGCATGATCGGTACGCGCAGAAAATCCTTACGGAAGTAGATTTCCTCTCCGCCGAATCTCGCAGAATCCGTCACGAAGCGGGGAAGATCAAGGCCCGTGCCTCGATACTCTTTCACGTAGTCCGATACAATCGCCAGATATGTCGCCACGCCTTCCCAAATCCCGGAGGCGTTCGCGGATGACCGCAGGTCCTCGTAGTCGATCGCACCCGAATCTGCCAGCGCGCCTGAGTCGACGATATCGCACAAACGGAAGTAGAAATGCCGGTACATGCGCTGCAACGTGGAGATCATCAATCGGTCAGACGCCGATGGCACGCGAAATGTGTAATCTTCAATGGAAATCAACCGGGTGCGTCGCGTCAGGCGCTCCGCCAGTGTGATTTGCTCTCCCGTCTGACCGAGTCGTCCCACGTGAATCTCGACTGCCTCAGGCAATCCTGGAATCATGAAGTTCCACTTGCGCGCGAGGCGATCTCCCCAGCTTCGGGCAGCCAGCTCTGCCTGGAAGCGCCGCTTCATCAAACTCAGGACCTTGTCCGGGGCCGCATTCGTATACAGATCCAAGTCGCTGCCAAGATCGGGCCAGTGATCCAGGGACTTGATCACGGTCACATCGAGGCTTTCCTCTTGAAACGCTGCGCAAATTGCCCGCAGGAATGGGATCGCGTTCTCGATGCGTGCATGCTCTTCGGCCACAGCGGTTTCGGCCCATTCCACACGCATGTCGTCTTTCGCGTCACGCAGGATTCCCAACGCGGCATTTAACCCTCGTATAACGACGTGGTTCAAATTCGCCAGTGTCACCAGCTCGTCGAATTCTGCCCGGCTGATCCCTGTTAGTGCAGAACGCAGGGCCGCGTTGGCTTGCGCACATGCGTCACCCGGCTGTGCCGATAACAGCAGGCGGGATAGGGTGACCATCGACTTGGACGAAATAGGCTGGGCAATTGGCTTAGACATATGGCAGTAATTTTCTCAGTTTGAATTGGGTGCATGTGAGTCAAAGTTTGGAACCGCCGGCGTCGAAGACTTGTTGGGGACTGTGCTCGGTTCTGCCGGGTTATTGCCGCGACGTATTAATTCAATCGGACCAGTTTGCTTGCGCTCGGCTTGCCTGTAAACATTGATTTCGCTGTCTACCTTCCGGCTGCTCCTATTGGCAACAGTGACCAGATTCTTGCCTTCTGCTGAACCTTCAGTGGCCAGTCCAATACGGGTCCGTGCGCTATCCGCGCTGCGGGCCTTGGAGTAATAAAATTGCGCCGTCTCCAGGTCTCCATCCTTCTCCGCCACATAACCCAGATTGTTGAGCGAAAATGCACTGTGCGGATCGAGCGAATAAGCTTGCAAGAAATCTTGCTTCGCGGCAGGCCAATCATTTTGGTTGGCGGCATATACCCCGTGCAGCGTAAGCATGTTTGCGCGCAACTCTGCCGTGGCCACGTTCCGCATTCGCTTTCTCAGTAGGCGCGCACTGACTGCGGCTACCTCGCTGATCGGCTTTCCTCTGGAGGAGCGATTTAGCGTAACAACAATAGGTTCCGACGAATGCGACCGGGCTGCCGCGTCATAGCGCTTCAATGCTCCGTCGAGGTTTCCAGTCGCTTCCTCAGCAACCCCCAGATTGTTCAGGGTGAACGGGTTCTGTGGCTCCAGGGTCAGGGCTTGCCGAAGAAGCACCACAGCCTCAAAGTTCCGATCCTGCGACAAAAGCTGGATCGCCTCAACGTTCATGCGATTCACGTGCATAGCCGCGTTATTCAAATCGCCGAGGGCGAATGTCAACGGCTTTCCTTCCAGTTGCTTCGCATTGCTCAGATCGATTCGGGCGGTGCTGCCTTGCTCTGACGCCAGCGCATAGAATTTCTGCGCGCGGTCCAACTTTCCCTGTAGCTCGGAAATGTATCCTAAGTTGTTCAGGGTAAAAGGATCGGCGGCGTCGTAAAGGTAGGCTTTATAGAACTTCGCTTCAGCCTTTTCATACTGATGCCTGCGTACTGCATCGACCCCTTCGCGGTTGAGGCGCTGAACCGGTGTGAGTTGGCTGTGTTTTGGCAGGACGATTCGAATGTCTTTTCCCCAGGAAAGTTGGAGTCCAGAGCCCGCGATCACCACAATGGCTGCAAGTAGTCGTAGTCGTATAACAGACATTGCGGTTTTTCACCTTTCCGCCCGACCTGGAGGTGCGGGCCATTTGGGCGACAATCAATAAATTAATAAGTAGGTAAGATGCGCCACATCGAAATGTGTTGCCAAAGCAAAAAAGTCTTGTCGCTGGGTGGTTGATAATCGGAAATTCTGCCTCAAAAATAGTGCCAAGCCACCCGGTGGGCCGTGGCGCCATCAAAGCTAAGTGCTGAAAAATCATGAAATGATCAGGGCTTGAAGAATGGGTCGTTCTCTCGTAGTATTTACGCTAAGCGTCGTGGCGATTGCACAGTTGTCGTTCGCCAGTGCTAGGTCAGGGCAAGATGCGGGCGTCCAGCGCTCGCTCCCGTCGCAAAGCGGTTCGGCAGCCCTGGCAGCCCTGCCGGCTATGCCCCGAGGGAAAAGCACGGTCGAGGGGGGTACCATACGCGATGTCGATCCCGTACGTGACCAGTTGTTCCTCAAGGTTTACGGCGCCAAGCCGATGAAAATCCTTTTTGACGAGCGGACTCAGGTCTATCGGGACGGAGTCAAAACTAGTTTGAGCGATCTGCACGCCGAGGATCATGCTTCGGTCGAGACTGTACTGGACGGAACAAACATCTTTGCTCTCAGCATCCACATGTTGTCCACAGTGCCCGAAGGCGAGTGCCAGGGACAGGTGCTGAATTATGACGCAACCACAGGCCGATTGAACATCGCCGCCGCTCTGTCTCGGCAACCCATCGAATTGCGGGTGCCAGCCGGGACGCCGGTCGTCGGCGTGGGCCAGGTCGCGGTGTCTTCGCCGACTACGGGTCTCGCGGATCTCGTCAAGGGAACATTGATTTCGGTCAAATTTCAATCCAGCGGCAATGGCAGAGGTGTCGCCAGACAGATTTCCATCCTGGCCATTCCCGGATCTTCATTTGTATTCAGTGGAAACGTGGCGTTCCTTGATCTCTCCTCCAACCGCATGGTGCTTGTCGATCCACGAGACAATCAAAGCTATTCCATCGTCCTCGACCCAAATCGCTTTCCGATCAGTAGGGATCTCCACGTCGGGGCGCATGTAGCCGTGACCACCACATTCGATGGATCCCTCTACGTGGCCAGCGCGGTCAAGATCGACTAGTGGTCAGTGATTTCCTTGCTCAGCAAACCAATTTCGCTAGACGCCGAACCAACCGATAAATTCTGCGTTTTCCACCGCAGGCAACTCGAGAACAGTTGAGCGGCGAGCACGCCGCTCTTGGCCCAGCGGTTCATGCGGGTGTAGATGGTGTGCCAGTTTCCGAAACGCTGGGGCAGGCCGCGCCACTTGCATTCCTGCTCGGCCACCTACAGAATGGCGTTCAATACGGTGAGATTCGACATGCTCACATTGCCGCGCCGACGCGGCAGAATCGGCTCGATACGACGGTACTGCGCCGCGCCGATCTCCGTATTTGCAGTCCATCAGGAAGTCGCGACTTAGTGCTAACATGCCCTAGCGCGTTTGATTTCCTGCAAGGAGAGAACCATGGACGAAACTACATTGAACTCAATAGCTCGCCCTGAAAAGAATGGTGGGCGCATGATCGTTGGAACTCTGCTGATCGCCGTCGGCTTTCTGGCGATTCTTTTGCCCTTCGTCGTGGGGATTGCGGTAACCGCTGTCATTGGCTGGCTGCTGTTGGTTGCAGGCGTGGTTCACTTAATTTACTGCTGGCATTCCCGTAGTACCGGTGCGGTGGTTTGGCAGTTGCTCATTGCGGTCCTATACCTCTATGTTGGTTTCTATATGGTTTTCCATCCGGCACGCGGGTTGGTGACCCTGACGTTGCTGCTGGCCTCTTATTTTGTAATTGAGGGTGTCATTGAACTGGTGCTGTACTTCCGGCTTCGCCGTTCCCATCGCGCTGGCTGGTTTCTATGGGATGGACTGATCACTCTACTGCTGGGCATTTTGATATGGACGCACTGGCCAATCAGTTCCGTGTGGGTGCTCGGCACATTGATTGGCATCAGCCTTCTAATCAGTGGATTTGCTCGGCTGTTTTCGCGGCCAACGTTTGGTCCTGTTGGGCTGATTTGAAGCATGCGCTACGACATTCCGAATCGCAGCATTGCAACCAACAAGGCGAATGAAAGTCGAGGGAACGCAGTTCCAGCTTCCCATTGAGGAAGGCCAACATCGTGGAAGCGCTCCACAATCGGTCGCACTATGGCGTCAACCTTGGTGACACGGTGATTGGCCTTAACCCGCTACGCCGACCAGGCTGGCATCGCGAGTGTTCGGGGTAACACGTAAATATTCATCGACAGCCGCCGCCGCTTTCCGTCCTTCGGAGATCGCCCACACCACTAGGGATTGTCCCCGCCGCATATCGCCTGCTGCAAACACTCCCTCGACCGTGGTCATGTAGCTATTGTTAGTTGCGACATTCCCCCTGGAGTCGAGGGCGACTCCGAGCTTTTCAATCATGCCGTTGCGGACAGGTCCCGAGAAGCCCATGGCAAGCAACACAAGATCCACTTCAAGAACAAACTCACTGCCAGGTTGAGGCTCAAACTTTGGAGGAGGACCCACCTGGACACCATGCAACTGCTTCACGTTTCCGTGCTCATCGCCGACAAACTTTGTTGTGGCCAGGCTCCAATTTCGCTTTCCACCTTCCTCGTGCGCACCTTCAGTCCGCAGTTGCATCGGCCACAATGGCCACGGCGTAAGGGGAGAGCGCGTAGACGGCGGTACCGGCATAATTTCAAATTGCTCAACCGAGAGGGCCTTCTGGCGATGACTTGTTCCCAGACAATCCGCACCGGTATCTCCGCCGCCAATAATGACCACTCGCTTGCCGGTTGCCAAAATCGCTCCATCTTCCGCGACGGCATCGCCTTCGCAACGGTGATTCTGTTGCGGTAGAAACTCCATTGCGAAGTGAATGCCCTTCAGTTCGCGCCCTGGGACGGAAAGGTCTCGAGGCTGCTCCGCGCCGCCTGCCAACAGAACGGCATCGAAGTCGCGCTGGAGATCTTCAACGGCCACAGTCTGGCCGACGTGCGCACCTGTAACAAATGTCACGCCCTCCATTTGCATTTGCTCAAGTCTACGGTCGAGAATGGTCTTTTCCAGCTTGAAGTTCGGAATTCCATAGCGCATCAAACCGCCGATGCGATCGGCTTTTTCAAATACGGTGACTGCGTGTCCCGCACGACGCAGTTGTTGCGCGGCCGCTAAACCCGCCGGCCCAGAACCCACAACCGCAACTCGCTTGCCGGTAGAAAACGCAGGTGGCTCAGGATGGACCCAGCCCTCTTCATACGCATGGTCGATGATATTTTTTTCAATCTGTTTGATCGTCACCGGAGGAGCATTGATGCCTAAGACGCACGCAGCCTCACAGGGTGCCGGACAAATTCTGCCCGTGATCTCCGGGAAATTGTTGGTTGCGTGCAGACGGCGTACAGCCTCTTTCCAGCGACCGCGATACACCAGGTCATTCCAGTCGGGAATGATGTTGTTGACAGGGCAGCCCGTATGGCAGAAAGGTACACCGCAATCCATGCATCGCGCTGCCTGCTGCTGCTGCTTTTCTTCCGGAAAAGAGCGGTAGATTTCCACCCAGTCGTTGACGCGTTCTACCACCGGACGCCGCTCTGGCAGCTCTCGTGGAAACTCCATGAATCCCGTCGATTTACCCATGTTGCACCTGCTCAGCGATCGTCAATGTAGGAAGTTCTCCAGTCGGGATAGCCACTTCTCCGCGCTCACGAAGTACACGCTTATACTCCTGCGGAAATACCTTGATAAATTTTGGCAGGCTCTCATTCCAGTTTGTAAGAATCCACCCAGCGCGCGGACTTCCAGTCAGGTCGCGATGGCGCGTGATCAGCAACTGTAAATCTTCGATCTCTTGTTCATCGGTCAGCGGCTCAAGATCCACGGAAGCTGGGTTGCATCGTTTCTGCATAAAATCGCCACGCTCGTCGAAAACGTACGCGATTCCTCCATTCATCCCAGCAGCAAAGTTGCGGCCACATGCACCCAGCACGACGACGCGTCCGTTGGTCATATATTCACATCCGTGATCGCCAACGCCTTCGACTACGGCGGTTGCTCCAGAATTGCGAACGGCAAATCGTTCGCCGGCGATTCCATTCAGAAAGAGTTCGCCGCTGGTCGCGCCATAGAGAATCACATTGCCTGCAAGGATGCTCTCCTCAGGCTGAAAGCTGGAGTTGCGCGGCGGGAAAATAACAATTCTGCCGCCGGAAAGCCCCTTGCCGACGTAGTCGTTCGCCTCCCCTTCCAGCGTTAGCGTGACGCCGTTAGGCAGGAACGCCCCAAAACTTTGTCCGGCAGATCCCTGAAAACGAAATCGGATTGTTTCGTCCGGCAGTCCTCCCGATCCATAGCGTCGCACAACTTCCCCGCCCAGCATGGCCCCCACCGTACGATGGATGTTGCGAATCGGCAACGAGACCTCCACCGGCTGCTGGCGGTCGAGTGCGGGCTGCGCAAGCTCAATCAAACGGTGGTCAAGTGCCTGCTCCAGGCCGTGGTCCTGCTTCTGGATGCAATGCCGCGCCACACGCCCCGGCAATGGCGGGCTATACAAAATGGAGGACATATCGATGCCCTTTGCCTTCCAATGGTCGACCGCCAAATGCGTCTCAAGCATGTCGACACGGCCCACCATTTCGTCCACTTTGCGAAAACCCAGCTTCGCCATGTGCTCGCGAACTTGTTCAGCCAGGAAAAAGAAGAAATTGATCACATGCTCGGGTTGCCCCTGGAACCGCTTACGCAGTTCTGGATCCTGCGTTGCAATCCCAACCGGACAGGTGTTCAAGTGGCACTTGCGAATCATAATGCAGCCCATCGTGATCAGAGGAGCGGTCGCGAAACCAAATTCCTCCGCACCAAGCAACGCCGCAATCACAATGTCTCTTCCGGTTTGCAGTTTGCCGTCGGTCTGCACGCGAATGCGGCTGCGCAGGTCATTCAGCAATAGGACCTGCTGAGTTTCCGCCAGTCCAAGCTCCCAGGGAATTCCAGCATGCTTGATGGAGCTGAGCGGAGCCGCACCCGTGCCTCCGCTGTCTCCACTGATCAATACGACATCGGCATGTGCTTTGGAAACGCCGGCGGCTACCGTGCCTACGCCCACCTCCGACACCAGTTTCACTGCGATGCGGGCCCGCGGGTTCACGTTTTTCAAGTCGTAAATCAGCTGCGCCAAATCTTCAATGGAGTAAATGTCGTGATGCGGAGGTGGCGAAATCAGCCCCACTCCAGGAATTGAGTGGCGAAGTCGAGCGATCACTTCGTCCACTTTATATCCCGGCAACTGCCCGCCTTCTCCGGGCTTCGCGCCTTGCGCCATCTTGATCTGCAGCTCATCCGCGTTGATCAGATAATTGGTCGTCACACCGAAACGTCCGGACGCGATCTGCTTCACCGCGCTGCGGCGCAAATCTCCGTTGGCATCGGGAGTGAAACGACGAGCATCCTCACCGCCTTCTCCCGTGTTCGACATGCCGCCGATCCGGTTCATTGCGATGGCGAGCGTTTCGTGCGCCTCCTTGCTGATCGACCCGAATGACATGGCCCCGGTTGTGAATCGCTTGACGATCTCCTTCGCGGGCTCCACTTCTTCGATGGGAACCGGAGTCTTCGACTCCTTGATTTTCATCAAGCTGCGCAGTGTACACATGTTGCGGCTTTGTTCATCGATAAGGTCGGTATATTCCTGAAACGTTTTCGGATTGCCCTGCTGCACTGCGTGCTGTAGTTTGCTGATGGTCAGTGGATTCAGCAGGTGCTCCTCCCCGCCGACACGGAAGTGATACGCGCCACCCACATCTAAATCCGTTTCCGAGTCCGTGATCGGAGCGAAAGCATATTCATGCTTCATCTGCGCTTCGCGCGCCAATACATCAAGTCCGACTCCTTCAATCCGTGACGCAGTACCCTGAAAGTAGGTTTCGACCAGGTTTCGATTCAAGCCAATGGCCTCGAATACCTGGGCACCGCGATAGCTCTGCAGCGTGGAGATTCCCATCTTCGAGAAGGTTTTCAGCAAACCCTTATTCACGGCTTTGATGAAATTCTTGACGGCCGCATCGGGGTTGATGCCATTCGCGAGGTAGCCGCGATGTGCCAAGTCGCGTATCGAATCGAATGCCAGATAAGGATTGATGGCGCTGGCGCCGAAACCAATCAGCAATGCGAAGTGCATCACCTCGCGCGGCTCTCCCGATTCGATAATCAGAGCGACTTGCGTACGAGTTTCCTCACGCACCAGCAGATAGTGGACCGCAGCCAGGGCGAGCAGGCTGGGGATGGGAGCATACTGCTTGTCCACGCCTCGGTCAGAAAGGATCAGCAAAGTATAGCCGGACCGAACTGCGAGAGATGCGCGCTGGCAGAGTTCATCGAGAGCGCGCTTCAACCCCGCCTCGCCATCTTCTGAACGGAAGTGGGTGGGCAACGTCGTGGCCAGCAAGTCCCCCGTGGACACACGCCTCAGTTTCTCCAGTTCGCGATTCGTCAGGATGGCATGCGGCAACTTCAATGTGTGACAGTTTTCTGGCGTCTCCGCCAAAATATTTCTCTCGCTGCCGATAAAGCTGGTCAGCGACATCACCATTTCTTCGCGAATGGCATCGATAGGAGGATTGGTGACCTGGGCGAACAGCTGCTTGAAATAACTGAACAGCATCTGCGGCCTGTCAGATAGGCAAGCCAGCGGCGTGTCAGTTCCCATGGAACCGATCGGTTCCTCTCCCTTGCTCGCCATCGGCTCCAGAATCATTTTCATGTCTTCTTCTGAGTAGCCGAACGCGCGCTGGCGACGCAGCAGTGTATCGGGGTTGGCCCCGTAGACTCTCGAAGGCTCGGGCAGTTGGTCGAGCGTAATTTGCTTCTCTTTCAACCACTGTTCATAAGGTTGGCGGGAGATAAGCTGCTGTTTGATTTCCTTGTCGGAAACGATGCGCTGTTGCACAGTATCGACAAGAAACATCTTGCCGGGTTGCAGCCGCCCTTTTTTCTTCACGTTGGCCGCAGGAATGTCTAGAACGCCGGCCTCTGAGGCGAGAACGACAATGTCGTCTTTGGTGACCACATAGCGGCCAGGACGCAGGCCATTGCGATCAAGCGTCGCCCCAATGACTCGCCCATCCGTAAAGGCGATTGCCGCGGGCCCATCCCATGGCTCCATCAGCGAAGCGTGGTATTCGTAAAAGGCCCGCTTCTCGGGCTTCATATGCGGATTGCCTGCCCATGCCTCCGGAATCAGCATGGCCATCACATGCGGCATCGAACGACCCGATTGAAAGAGCAGTTCGACCGCATTGTCAAACGCCGAAGAGTCGCTGCTGCCGTCCTCCACAATCGGAAACAGCTTCTCCATGTCCGTGCCAAAAGTTGGCGATTCCAGGATCGACTGGCGCGCATGCATCCAATTCACATTGCCGCGCAAGGTATTGATTTCACCGTTATGCGCGACGTACCTGAATGGATGCGCCAGCCGCCAGCTGGGAAAAGTATTCGTTGAAAAGCGCTGATGAACCAGACACAGCGCGCTGTCGACTTCAGGATCGGACAACTCCCCATAGAAGCTGGCAATCTGCGGCGCAAGCAGCAGGCCTTTGTAAATAATGGTGCGAGACGAAAGCGAGGGAATATAAAAGATTTCCTTATCTTCTATGCTGGAGTCGGCAATCTTCCGTTCGGTCAGCTTACGAACGACGTAGAGCTTCCGCTCGAAGGTGTCCTCGTCCATCCCGTCTGGTTTCCCGATAAAAATCTGTTGAATATAGGGCTGAGACGCCCGCGCTACCCGACCAATGGCATTGCCATTGCAGGGAGTGTCCCGCCAGCCCAGGACCGTCAGACCCTCATCCTGGATGATTTGCTCGAAAATTCCTTCACATTGCAGACGGTTCAGCTTTTCTACTGGCAGAAAGACCATACCCGCCGCATACCCGCCCGGCTCCGGCAGTTTGAAGCCTAGCTCAGCGCATTCGCGGGCGAAGAACCGATGAGGAATCTGGATCAGGATGCCGGCGCCGTCGCCCGTCTCTGCATCGCATCCGCAGGCGCCGCGATGCGTCAAATTGATCAGGACCTCAATCCCTTTCAGAATGATTTCGTGGCTTTTCTCTCCGCGAATGCTGGCGACAAACCCGATTCCGCACGCGTCGTGTTCATGGCTAGGGTGGTAGAGACCCTGCGCGGACGGTACGTTTGAAACTGCATGAAATTTAGACATTGATTCCTCTGCTCAACATTCACCCTGTAGAATCCTGTGCATGGCGCGGATCGCCAGGCAGCATCTCAAGAGCGAGACGCGCCGATCCGCTTGGACAACTGGGGCTGAAGAATTTTATTTTATACCAATGTTTGCCACTGTTTTCGAATTTAGTTCCAGCTTCCAGGTCTAAACCCACCGGCTTTCATGCGGTAAGCTTTGAGCATCCGTGCTAGATTTGGCGTGTGATGGTGGAGTACAGAAGGAG
>JAJZCA010000086.1 GCA_021798735.1 Acidobacteriota bacterium
ACACCAGCTTCTACGTTGGTTCCCGGATGAAAATACACTTTCGTGACGGAAGTACCCGTCACCGCCTGCGTCTCAATATGCTCGATGTTGTCTACCGTTGTTGTGACGGCGCGTTCGAAGACACTATCAATTCTGTCTCCCATCTGCTCCGGGGAGAGCCCGTTATAGCCCCAGATCACCGTGACCACGGGAATATCAACGTTGGGAAAAATGTCCGTCGGGGTGCGCAGGATGACCGTGATCCCGAGAATGAGGATGAGCAGGGAAAGGACAACGAAGGTGTAGGGCCTGCGTAAAGCCAGGCGAACTATCCACATACAGGTCCCAATCAGGGTGGAGGGTTAAAGTTGGTCGACTCACGCTGGATCGAGCGGCGGATTATCGATAATCCTAAGGATACACGGAAAACTGGGGATATGACTGGAGCCAGAGACAGGAATCGCATGTTCCCGTCTGGCAGCGAAGCGCACATAGCTGCCTGCTCAATAGGTTCTGAGCTGCCGCCCAATCGCATCCGGGGCCAAATAATGAAGAATCGAGCAGAAAGCTCCTGAATGGATGCACCTGCAAGAATCCGGGGAACAACCGCGCCTTGCCCGACGTCATAGAATAGATTCCACGAATCACCACTCTTCGCAATTGTTCTTATGTCCTGCTTACGATGTATGTTGTCGATTGGGCGTTGGAGTATGTTTTGCGCGCCTTGCCAGCGCAGGGAGATGGAATGACTTCACAGAAGATGCGCAGAGCCAAGTTGCACATCGCGAACATCGCAGCGATTGCTTTTCTTTCCGTGCTTGCCTGCTTCTTCCTGGGCTGCGGGCAGCAGGTTCGACAAGCTTCCGTCATCGGACACGCGCCGGACACCGTACAGCAAGGCAGGGTAGAGTCCACCGCCAACCCACAGGTCGCGCGCTACAGCATCGTTCCACAATCGGCGGCGCAGGTCACGGTAGAGTTTGGCCCCACCACGAACTACGGCAAGCAGACATGGACGATCGCAGCTCCTGCGGGTCAGCCGGCAAAGATTTTTGTTGCCGGTATGCGCTCCAACTCGACGTATCACATGCGCGCCACGATCCGCTTTCAGGATGGAACCACGCTGAACGATGCCGATCACACCTTCACCACCGGCCATTACCCGGCGAAACTGCTGCCTCCCATTACCGTGCAGGCTCCCGGCACGCCCGCGCCGGGAGTGGAACTGCTGAATCCGTCCATTGGCCGTTACGCACAGGCAATGGTGACCGATCTAGATGGAAACGTCTTGTGGGCCTACGATTACCCCGATCGCGAGTCGGCATCGCGGGTGCAGTTTCATCGCTACGTGCATGCTGCGTATCTGACGCTTGCCGGTTGGCAAAACTGGTTGCGGCAGAAGCTTGGCCTGCACGCCACTGGCAAGCCGACGCTGTGGAATGCTTCGCTTTGGAAGCTACCGCCGCCCGACCGCCGCTTCGCCACCATCATCAATCCGATCAAGCCGCTTCCAAATGGCGACTTCGTCATGGTCATCGGGCTGGCATCGCATGCGCTGATGGATAGTCCCGATGGAGCGCCGCCGCCCGACACTCCCAGTCTTCTGCGCGAGATCAATCTCGCCGGACAAACAGTGCGGAACTTGTCGGTTGCAGCGCTGAACAAGAAGCTGCGTGCCGCGGGATACACCGGCCCCACGCTGGAGATTCTGCATCATGATGTGGAAGTTCTACCCAACGGCCACTGGATTGTGATTGCGAATGGCACCCGGGAATATGCCGACCTCCCCGGCTATCCTGGCATGACGCGCGTCATTGGCGATGTCTTGATCGACTTGGACACCCACCTCAATCCCGTGTGGACGTGGAACGAATTCGATCACCTCGACGTACGCCGTCATCCGATGGATTTCCCGGACTGGACCCACACGAACGCGGTGCTCTACACCAGAGACGACGGCAACCTGATCGTCTCCATGCGTGCGCAACACTGGGTGATCAAAATCGATTACAACAACGGTCACGGCACCGGAAAAATATTGTGGCGCCTTGGAGACGGCGGCGACTTCAAGTTGATCGACAGCAATCCCCCAACCGATTGGAACTATGGCCAGCACCAGCCGACGATTTTTGGCGACCGCGATGCCGGAGTCTTCGATTTAGGCATGATGGACAATGGCAACAATCGGGTAATGCCGAATGGGAAGGTATGCGTCGGGAAAGGCCAGCCGTCCTGCTACAGCACCGTTCCCATCTTCCGCATCGATGAGCAGGCAAAAACGGCAACGCCGATTTTCCACGATATCTTTCCGCCCAGCCAGTTCAACATGTGGGGCGGCGGCGTGCAGCCACTGGCGAACGGCGACGTACAGATTGATCTGTGCTTCCAGGGAAAATCTTCCAATATTTATGAGGTCACGGAAAGCGCCACTCCAAAAACGGTGTGGCACATGCACGTGGCACGCAACAATGTCTACCGCGCGCAGCGGCTGCCCAGCCTCTACCCGGGAGTGCAATGGTAGAACGAGCGGAGCTGAAGCGCCGGAGATGTTCCGACGCTGCCGGAAAATTAACCGACGACCAGGGCCGTCTTTCCGTTCCGGGCGTTGAGAAATGCGTCTTCGTGCTCCAAGGGAACGACAACCAGTTCGCCCATGCGCCAGCTATGCGGATAATTCGTGCGGCTGACAATCTGCCAGTCGGGAGCGGCAAACTCCACCAGCACCGTGTTGTCCACATCGTTCAACACGATGTTGCCGCTCGGCAGGCGAGTGCAATCCTGAATCCAGCCGCCATCGTAAAAGATATTGCCAGTCACTTTCAGATCGTCATCCAGCAGCACCAATTCCTTTGAAAGGCTGTTACAAAAAATCCAGCCGCCTGGAATCTTTTCGAGACTGTGCGGTCGCGCCAGACCTTCCAGAATCACCTGCCCCTTCTGCCGCTCCGCAGGAAGACTGCGATCGATCTGAATCAAAATTCCCTGGTGAAAAAGAAGAGCGAGGACGAAGCGCTCTTCTTCTGCATCGCGCACGACAGCACAGTTCACATGCGTGCTCTGGTAGCGCGTGTGGTAATACAGATTGCGATGCTCGCCGCCGCGTCCGCTGGGACGCGTATCGCCCGAAGGAGTCAAGTCGTATCCGTGCTCGGCGGCCCACCATTCCCAGATCACGTTGCCTTGCAGATCGACTTCAACCACCAGGTCAGTACCGCAAGCCGCCGCGAGTAAACCGCGCTTGGTTCTCTACAGACTGTGCAGATCGTTGAAGTACGGATGCGAGATGCGCTGCAGCAGTTTGCCCGGTTCCTCCGGCTCCAGCCCGATGCGGAAAATATTTCCCGCCTCAAAATCGTTCATGTAGAGCTGGCCATCGGCAAAACAATACCCTGCCGGATTTCCCAGAAGTTTCTCCCATTCGGACTGCCAGACGACCGTGCGCGTTTCCCAGTCGTAGACCACGAACGTTCCTGCGTAATCCGACGGCGCATCCATCGTCGGCCCAAGCTGATCGGACGGCAGAAAACGGTATTCTTCTTTGATCCATTGCAGCGGAATCGCGGACTGTGGCGCTGCGACAGTGCGGGTGGTCGCGACTTTTTGGCCAGGAACTGGGGGCAGACCGCCCTCGATCTTCCAGCGCGCGCGAAGCCGCTCATTCTGGGTGGTATAGACGGAAGCTGCCAATAACATTGAATTAGGATACACGAAGAGATTGGCCTGGACTGGCCACTTCTTCTTCGCGCGACAGATGCCTTTCGATACAGGGCCGCCATGTTTCGAATCGAAGTCGTTCGAATGTGCACGCGATATCGTTAACCCTAAATACATTCAGAAATCTAGATACCTTTAGTCACTTTCTCCCTTACTCGGGTAATCATTTCATGCTACATTGGGCCCATCATTCACTGCCGTGTTGCCTGCGGTCTTCTGGAAAACAAGACCCCTAACATGAATCGCAAACAGATAGGAGCTTTGGGATGGCCAGGAATTGCGTACGTTATGGCGCATGCATGTTACTTGCAGCGGCCGCGGTCTTGACTGGATGCAGCACTGGATCCAGCAGCATGGTCAATGCGGTTTCGACCACCACTAATGCCAGCATCAGCGCTACCTCGTATGACTTCGGCCAGAACATCGTCGGCAATCCCGACACCCAGACCGTTGTCGAGGTCACCAATACAGGAACCAATCCGCTGACCCTGAATCCAACCCTGCTCGGATCCACCGGCGGCTTTACGGTTGTTGCCAGCCAGTCCTGCGGAACCACCCTGGCTGCGGCGTCGAGCTGCCCCATCGTCGTCACCTATTCCCCGACTACAGCCGGATCGCAAACCGCAACCTTGAATCTAGGCCTGGCCAATGTACCTTTGCCCCAGGCTCCCGGTCTGGTCACGCTGACAGGAAGTTCGGCAGTAATGACCGCCGGCACCGTAACGGCCACGGCGAACCCGCAGGTCGCGCTCTATACGATCACGCCTCCATTCGCCGGCAATGTCACCGTCAACTTTGGTCCCACCATCAGCTACGGCAAGCAGACCTGGTCCGTTGCCACTCCCAGCGGCGGCGGTCCGGTCAGCATTGAAGTCGCCGGCATGTTGGGTAGCACGGCTTATCACCTGCAGGCAGCTGTCACTCTGGCCAACGGCGTCACAGCTACCGATGTCGACCACACCTTCACCACCGGAGCTGTGCCGCTAATGGGAGGTCCGCAATTTACTGGACAGAAGCAGCCACAGCTCTCCGTGACGATTCCTGCTGGCATGACACCACAATCTGGTATTGAAATGATCACTGGAGTAGCAGGACCCGCACAGGGTCTATATGCAACCGATCTCAACGGAAACGTCATCTGGACTTACCCGTTTGAGGATCAAGTGCCGTATTCCGGGATCAACGGTGCGAAGATGCTTCCGAATGGCGACATTCTGGTCGAATTCTGCGCAGATTCCAGCGCACCTTTGACGAACCCGAACTTTGCATCGCTGCCTTGTATGATCCGCGAAATCAACCTGGCCGGCAATACAGTTCGTCAGATGTCAATTGCTCAGGTGAACACTGCGCTTGCCTCCAACGGTTTTGCAGGGTTGGTTCTGGCCACGATGCACCATGATCTCACTCCGCTACCCAACGGTCATATCTTGGTGATGGCCAATACCCTAAAGAGTGTGGTGTTGACCGGCCAGACAACCCCAACACAGGTCCTGGGGGATGTCGTTGTCGATCTAGACGCCAATTGGAATCCTGTATGGGTATGGAATGAGTTCGATCACCTCTACGTGAATCGTCATCCAATGCAGTTTCCAGATTGGACCCACTCCAACGCCATCATCTATTCCTCTGACGACGGAAATTTCATCGTCTCCATCCGTCACCAGAATTGGCTCGTCAAGGTGAACTATGCCAACGGTTCCGGCGACGGCAGCATTCTTTGGAAACTCGGATATCAGGGAGATTTTACGCTGATGAATAACGGTCAAGCGGATACCAATCCTGCAGATTGGTTTTATGCGCAGCACGGACCGAGTTTCGTCGGCAAAGGCAACGCCGGGATCTTCGACCTGACGATGATGGACAACGGCGACGACAGAGTGTTCGCCCCAGGAGTGACCTGCGGCGTCGGCAGTGCGCCCGCCTGTCTTTATAGCACTGTACCGATCATGCAAGTCAACGAATCGACGAAGACCGCAACGTTCAGCTTCCATCAGATCGTACCTGCCAGCATGTACAATGCCTTCGGCGGAAACGCGGAGGTGCTGCCGAATGGCAATGTGCACTATGACCTGTGCGACATCAACTTCAACTCTGCCGTGTTCGAAGTAACCCAAAACAGCCAGGCATCAACCGTCTGGGAATTGCAATCGACCGCGACCCCGCTCTACCGATCCTATCGCCTGCCCAGCCTCTATCCCGGAGTGCAATGGTAGTTTGACCGGTTCCGACGGCGGGAAGGCTGTCTCCAGGGCACGCCTTCCCGTCGAATCATTTTCACTCGCGGGTGGTTACAGAAAAAACATCCCCGAGCAATCAGTCAACTTCCAGCCGTCGCAGCTCATCAGCCGAGGAACATCGCATCGACGTCTTGCCAATTGTTCACGCGGCGATAGCCGGACGTGTGCATATTGTGAGGCGCGGTGAAAAGAATGCCTTCGCCCTGGAAGGAAGCCAGGTTGCGCGGCATATCGTCGATCAGAAAATCCGCGTGCAGAATGCTTTTATCGCCGCAGAAGACGAAGTTCTGCGGCGAGAGAAAATCGTAGTGGCGGCGCAACCAGCGATACTTTGAGCCAAACGAGTTTGGAAATGCCATGGCCGCAGTCGCAATAAAAATCTGGTAACGGCGACTCAGCCGCAACAATACTTCCTGGCTGCCCTCGATAACGGGAATGTTCTCAAAAAAACCGTCGCTCAACAAATAGGAGTCGATCAGCTCCTGCCCTTCCGGCGGAAGCACCTGCCAAAGCCATTTGCCTTGAATGTCCTGTTTGGTCAGCGAGGTATGTTGTTCGCGGCTGTAGCGGGCCAGTAACTCGCCCAGCGTATCCGCCATCACCTCATCCATGTCCACGGCAATTCGCTGCATACGGATCAGCCGTTAATCCTCTCGCGCGGGGCGGTCGGAGCCGGTGGGCTTAGGGTGGGTCGCATCCTTGGCCAGGCCTGCCGGTTTTTTCGCAACAGTCGGAAGATGGATGGCATCGCTCAAATCAATCGCAGGATTAAAGTAGAGAAATCGTCCGCATGATTCGCAGAAATGTACGGCGCCCTGGCGAATCTCATTCCACCGCTGCGGCCGAATCATCATCTGACAGGCGGAACAACGCTGCTGCTCGACCGTCGCAATCGGCATCTTGTGGGCAACCGCCATGCGATTGTATTCGGCCAGCAACTGCGGGTCCGCCGACTGGCGGGCGGCATCGCGTTCACGCTCCAGTTCCGCCAGCTTCGCCTTGTCGCGGTCGCGCCCGAGCTGCGACGCGGCCTTCTCATTCTCCAACGCGTACATTTGGTTGGCGCGGGTTTCATGCAGCAGCCGCTGCTTCACTTCCAAGGCTTCGGTTTCCATCAGGCTGGCAAATTCCAGCTCGTCAATGCGATCAATTTCTTTTTTGCAGAATTTCAGCTGATGCTCCAGCGCTTTTACCTGGCCATCGCTCTTGGCATCGTCCATCTGGGCGCGATAGCGGGCGCTCTTCATGCGCATATCTTCCGCATCCAGCTCCAGTTTGCGGCGCAAGGAAGCCTCTTTGTCCAGCGCCGTCGCATTCTGTTCCAGCAGGCGACTCGTGTCGTAGAGTGCAGCCTCGCGCACCTCAACTCGCCCGCGATGTTGCATAATTTGCACGCCTAGCACCTGGATTTGCTGCTCCAGTTCCTGCAGGTGCACGAGTTTTTCCAGCTCATCACGCATACAAGGATGCCAAAAACGAAGTCTAGCACGGACGCCCCAAACGACGCTGCCTTGGCGATGAAGACTGGTGGTAAAACTCGATCGCGTTCAGGGCGTCGCTGCGTTTATGGTGAACGCTGCAGCCTGGACGCTGGGAGCCAGAAATTGCCATGATCGTTACAATGTATTCGGGAGTTTTCACGACCATGCGAAGATCGCTTCTGTTGGCGAGCCTGCTTTTTGCGGTCCTGAGTTCCGTGGCCCAAACGACGCCCCAGAGCGCAGGCAAAGCGTGGACCGTAGCCGACATCTGGCGAGCCAGCGGCCCCACTGGACGCCCACCACGCGATTATCTATGGAGTCCGGACAACGACAGCGTCACATATCTATCCAGCGACTCGCAGCACGGCCAACCGGACGACGTGATCAGGGTGAACGCCGCCACAGGCGCGGCTTCGGTGCTGGTGCCAGAAACGCGTCTGGCAGCCATCTATGGGGTAAAGAACGACGAGCGCGACCACGACCATCGCGCCCGCTATGGCGTTTCCAGCTATCTGTGGTCGCCGGACTCGAAGCATCTTCTCTTCGACAAC
Source organism: Acidobacteriota bacterium (assembly GCA_021798735.1). Taxonomy (GTDB): domain Bacteria; phylum Acidobacteriota; class Terriglobia; order Terriglobales; family Acidobacteriaceae; genus JAKAAZ01. The sequence goes on from JAJZCA010000086.1 coordinate 7,963, forward strand.
ACCGGTACCCTGTGGATATACGACCTGAAGACCGATACCGCGGTCCAGGCCGCCAACACCGGGGTCGGCAGCGGCGACGATCCCAAGTTTTCTCCCGATGGCAATTCTGTTTCCTTCATCCGCAACCATAACCTGCATGTGCTATCGCTACAGAATCGCTACGACGACGCCCTGACCAACACCACAGAGCCAACCCTGCTGAATGGCGAAGTGGATTGGGTGTATGAGGAAGAGCTCGACGTCCGCAGCAATTATTTCTGGTCGCCGGACTCGAAGCACATTGCCTACCTGCAAATGGATGAGGCCACTGTGCCCGCCTATCCCATCACGGATTGGATTCCCACGCACAGCACCGTTGATTCGCAACGGTATCCCCAGCCGGGCGATCCCAACCCAGGAGCTCGCGTCGGCGTTGTCGGCGCAAACGGCGGCGATACGCTTTGGCTGCATGTGCCTGTCAGCGAACACAACGATTACATCCCGCGTTTCGGCTGGCTCGATAGCCACCATGTGTGGATCGAGGTGCTGCGCCGCGATCATAGCCATCTGGAATTGTTTTTTGCAAACACGGAAACCGGCGCCATCCGCAGCGTGCTGAACGAAACGGCCAACAAATTCTTCGATGAAACCTACGACATCCATTTTTTGCAGCACGACCGATTTTTGTGGAGCAGTTGGCGCGACGGCAACACCCACTTGTATCTCTATCGTTACAATGCCAGCGACCCAATGACAGCCGAAGCAACCCTGGTGCGGCAACTGACGCACGGCGACTGGGAAGTGGAAAGCATTGCCGGTGTCGACCAGAAACAGGGAATCGTCTACTACACATCGAACGAAACTGACCCGCGTGAAGAGATGCTGTGGCAGGTCGGTCTGAATGGCAATGGGAAAAAGCTGCTCAGCACCATGCGCGGTGTGCATCGCATCACTCTCTCGCCCGACGCAACACACTATGTTGATTCCGCCTCCAGCCTGATGCAGCCTCCCGTGGTCAGCGTATGCAGCGTCACAGGCCCATGCACTCCGTTCTGGACCTCGCGTCCGCTGGATGGATACAAGCTCGTCGCTCCGGTCCTGTTCACCGGGAAAGCTGTCGATGGAGAAACTCTGTACGGCGAGCTGCTATTGCCGCCCGACATGCACTCAGCCGCCAGCGTGCCGTTGATTGTGAATCCCTACGGCGGTCCCCACGCGCAAACTGTCCGTAACGAATTCGGCGGCCAGGGTTTCCTGTTCGATCAACTGTTGCTGCAGCATGGTTTCGCGGTGCTGCACGTCGACAATCGCGGCATGGGCAATCGCGATCGTACCTTTCAGGAAGCAGCCTATCGGAATTTTGGACCAGTGCAATTGCAGGACCAGCTGACCATGATCGATCAGGTTCTGCGCCAATATCCGCAGCTGGATGCCAAGCGGATGGGCTGGTGGGGCTGGAGCTGGGGCGGTACGTTCACCCTGTACGCGATGACGCACTCCGACCGCTTCGTCGCTGGAGTTTGCGTCGCTCCGGTCACCAACTGGCGGCTCTATGATTCTATCTATACGGAGCGCTACCTGGGCTTGCCGAATGAAAACCGGCAAGCCTATACAGACGATTCCGTCATCGACAGCGCCGCGCGCCTGCACGGAAATCTGCTGATGGTGCAGGGTACCGGCGATGACAATGTCCACATGCAGAACACCATCCAGATGATTCAGCAATTTGTAACTGCAAATGTTCCATATCGACTTTTGCTGTATCCGCGCAAGACGCACTCGATTGCAGGAGCGCCTGCGCGGACCCACTTGTTCGATGCAATTCTGCAGCAATTTGAAACGAACCTGCACCCTTTGCAGTCGGCCACTAAATAGGAGCTTCTGAATATGCCTCATCCTGCCGAAGGCCCGCACACCCACGACCTGGTGCGCGGCCGAACCATGGTCGGCGACTTTGAACTGACAATCTGCACCGACGGCACCTATGTATTGGACGGCGGCGCCATGTTTGGCGTGGTGCCCAAGCCGATGTGGGAAAAGCGAGCACCCGCCGACGAAAAAATCGAATCCTGCTAGGCGCGAACACCGTCATTGTACGAACCGGCCAGCACACGGTTGCCATTGAAACCGGCCTCGGCAATAAGCTCTCCCCCAAGCTGCGAGAAATCTACAAAGCCAGCGAGATGCTACCGAAGAGCCTGGCGGCGGCGGGCATCCGGCCGGAAGAGGTCACTGTTGTCATCAATTCCCACCTCCATTTCGATCACTGCGGGTGGAACACCGTGCGTAGCGAGTCCGGCCAGATAGTCCCGATGTTTCCCAACGCGCACTACTTTGCCCATCAGGGAGAGGTGGCGCATGGCCACCGCCAATTGGACCGCGACCGCATCAGCTATATCAGCGACAACTATGATCCGCTGATTGCCTCGGGACAGATGGCACTTCTGGACGGACATGATCCGGGGAAGATCTTTGAAATTGTTCCCGGAATTACGTGCGAAGTATTTCCCGGCCACACCGCGCAGGTAATGGCGATTCATATTGATTCCGCAGGCAAGCGGGCGACCTATATTTCGGATTTGATCCCGACCAGCGCCCACCTCGATGCCACCTGGGTGATGGGTTACGATTTATATCCGCTGACCTGCATTGAACAGCGCAAGCGCTTCTATCGTCGCGCAATTCCCGAAAAATGGCTGGTTCTCTTCACGCATGACCACGATCATCCCATGGGGACGATTCAGGTGAATGAGAAGGGGAAGCCCACGCTGCGCCCAAGTGGCGAACAAATGTAACTCTTCAAGTTACATAACGATTTACAATTTCGCCAAGAGAGAATTTCCCGCTGGCGAGCCTAACCCGGTGCATGCATCCCAGCCGACGCCCGCGCTGAACGCGCCATTGTTGCCCTGCGTGATGTCGCGAAATGCGGCGCTGCCCAGCAGCGGATAAATCTGCGGATTCAGAAATCCTACCTGCTTGCCCAGCTTCTGATTCAGCAACGCGATCAGGCCAGCCCACAAGGGCGCCACCGCGCTGGTGCCGCCGACGACCTCCGTCTGCCCATCCACTTCAATCGAGTAGCCGGTTGCTGGCGCAGCATCTCCGGCAACATCCGGTACGCCCCGCCCGCTGCCGCCATTCGTTGCGCCGGAGACATTCGCGTTCTGTTGCCACGTTGGCAGCGCGAACACGGCGCTCACTCCGCCGCCGGTCGCGCCACCGCTCTGCGCTTCATCGTTCCAAACCACTTCATTCGCCAAGGTAGTTCCGCTGACGGTGATCTTCGTCCCGCCGCAACCCAGCACATGGGGGCTCGATGCAGGAAAATCGACATGGTTGGCGCCATCGCTAACTCCATCCGTAGAGCCATTGTCTCCAGAGGCAACCGTAATCGTGATGCCCAGCGCCGCAGCCGACTGGCACGCGTCGTCGAACGCCGTCATTGCCTGCTGCGTCCAACTGGATTCGGGTCCGCCCCAACTGATGGAAATCACCGATGGATGATTGGTCGCGTCGTGGATTGCGGTCGTCAACGCATCGAGAAATCCCTGGTCCGTATTGGGAGTGAAGTACACGGCGATCTCCGCCGCAGGTGCGACGCTGGCGGCCACTTCAATGTCGAGCATCACCTCGCTGTCTGCGCCATTGGGGTTGGTGGGCGCATTCGTGCCACCATCCACCGACACGGCAACCACGGCGGGCGGAGCGATGTTTTGGTTCTGGAAATATTGCTGAATGTCGGTCGTGGTGAAGCCGCCGCCAAGCTCCAGAATGCCGATGGTTTCACCGCTGCCGTCTGCGTTCAAGGGAAAGCTATAGAATTCCGCCACCTGCCGCGGCAAATAGCTCTGCGCGCCGACGGCTGCAGGGCGCAGGCCCTTCAATTTTCGAAGATGCGATTGCGCCTGCGGCCGCGTGTCCAGGCCCAGCACCGCATCGACAAACGGCGCGTATTCCGCCGGCAGACTGATGGCCTGCGTATGGATTCGATATTGTCTGCCATCGTGTTCCACCTGCTGCAACTCGGTTTGAAACGCCTGCCGCATCTGCTCCGCGGTGCCGGTGAGCACCAGTGTTCGGCGGTCGAGGCTGGACGCATTTTCATCCACCGACAACCCGTGTTGCGTCGCGAATGTGCGCAGCCGATCGAAGGCCGCCGGGTCCGCGGCATACTTGCTGGAAAATTCTTCGCGCGAGAGATGTCGCCCCTTCAGGCTGGCGAGATCGAGCGGCTGCTTGCGTTTGACGATGACGGAAACGCGGACCGGCTCATCGACGGGCGTTGGGCCCACCACGCGCGCGGCGGCGGGAAGTTTGCGAACTGTAAAGGGAAGGGAAACACGCGGCGAATTGTTGGACGGGGAATGCATCGGGGATTGCCTCCAGTCTTGGTTCTTATCTTAAAGAGATGCAAAACCGGCGAAACAGGGTGGATGGCATATCGGGCGTCTGCATCGGGAAGAACAGTCGACT